>PMBU01000138.1 GCA_003153895.1 Methanomassiliicoccaceae archaeon
ATCCATAGCTGGCTGCCAAAAGAGCCATCCGTGATCCCGGGGACATAAATTGGCACCTTGTTTCGGTGGCACCAATATAGGAGCGAAGACTCATCGTCGATGCGTGCGCCGACCGCGTCGATCAGCTCCGCCGTGGAAATCGACTTCCTGTCCTTCAGGATCTCATAGAATATCGGGATGAGCTTCTTTTCGAGGATCAACCCGTACGACGAATCGGGCACTAGTACATTGCCAAGGCGATTGACACCTTCATGGTGGAGCTTGGCGTCGTCCATATTGAAATCGCCGTGGTAATATGATTTCCAAGTCCTCGCCAGATCGTGGTCCAAGGTTCCACAAGTAGTGATGATGACGTCAACCAATCTGCGCTTCACCATCTCCACGATCACTCCTCTGGTACCTGTGGCCATGATGCAGGCAGGGAAGGAGAGGAACTTGGTGCAGTCGCGCTTCTCCATCGATTCTATGACGTCCACCGCGTCCGAAAGCTTCCGGCCAGTGAACCCCCCTGAATCCTTCATCTGCCTGACCAACTGGTCCGCGGTCATTCCGCTTGCAAGCTTTAGGTCGCGCACCGGTCTCCTCTTTGCCATTGTTCCGCTCCTCTTAAGATTGGTTGACCTTCAAATGGTTCTGATAATTAATATATTCCCAATCCCAACATGTCAAATTCGTTTTGCGACATTGATGCCATTGCCCCTCGATATCCTATAGGTGTTGGCAGTTGTAATCTCGCCATTGAGATTAATATATCTGGAATCCTCTAGCGGGATGTGGCCGACCTAAGGCGTTTGGCGATCTACTGCGGCGCTTTCATCGGGCCGTTATCCGGCAACGCCGTCCTCTCCTTGGTGCCCGTGCTCAAGGATTCCTTCCACAGCTCAGCTCCCGATGTCATCATTTCGGTCAGCTTCTTCATGCTCCCATTCGCCTTCTTCATGCTCTTCACCGGCTCCATTTCCGATGTGCTAGGCAAGAAGTTCGTTCTTTCCGTCGGCTTCGTCACCTATGCCTTGGGAGGGATCGGCTCCGGCCTTTCCCCGAACCTCGAATCGTTCTATCTGTTCCGTTTCGTTCAAGGTATAGGCTTCGCTTTCGTGCAGCCGACGCTCATTTCCATGCTCGGGGACATAGTCTCGCCGAGAGAGGTGGGGCGTGCTATGGGCATCTTTGGCGCAGCCTCAACCGCCGGGATCGCGCTTGGACCTTTCATTGCGGGGTATATATCCTTGGTCGATTGGAGGCTGACCTTCTTCCTGGTTTCATTCCTGGCCATTTTGATCTACATCATGTTCCTCATCGCTTTCAAAGGTGTAGTGGAAAAGAAACTTCCCGGCGGGATTCATGCTTTCCGGTCAGCGCTGGTTGGAGGGTTCCGCTACAGATCCGTGATCTATCTCTCTTTGGCGGGCCTGCTCACATTCCTCTGCTATGGGGGCACCATCTCATTCATCTCCGACACGCTCTCATTGGCGCCGCTGTCGTTCAGTCCGGAGAACATAGGGGTGATCATGGCTGGCGCGGGAATCGCTGGAATGTTCGTCGCACCGATCGGCGGAACGATGGTCGACCGCCTGGGAAGGCTTTGGGCGGCTGGCATCGGGATCGGGGTGATGATCTTCGCCTTCTTTCTTTTCACGCAGGCGAATTCGTTCCTGTCGTACCTCGGCTCGATGGCCGTGCTGGGGTCCGGATCATCGATCGTATGGTCGTCGTTGCTCACTCTCACCGTCGAAGTCGTCCCGGAGCGAAAGGGCACCGTCTCCTCCATTTTCAACAGCGCCCGCTACTTTGGTTATTCAATGGCGCCGGTGGTTTTCACGCCTCTGTACATGGCCTTCTCGATCGATGCGATCCATATATCCGGGATGGCGATCGCCGCCCTAGCCCTGGCTGCCACCTACCTTGCCGTCAAAAATGCTAAATTAAAGGAAAGCTGGCATCCCAATCATCGATGATCTTCTCCAAAGCCGGGGGCATCTGGTCGACATCCACGTTATTCTCGATCACTATCCAATCTTTGCTGGCCAGTCTCAGGACCTTCCTCCTTATTTTGCGCAGGCTTTCTAGGTCCTCAAACATCTCTTTGGTCTCCTTCCTTTCCTCGATCCTTCTCAATGCGACGTTCGGATCTATGTCCACCAATAGCAGCCGCTTCGGGACCGGCAAGATCTTTGCAAAGAAATCGTAGCCTAGTTGGATATACCGTTCAGGCAGGTAGGCCGTGGCCATCAGATAGCGCACGTAGATCAGGGTGTCGTAGCGCCGCCGGTCCATGCGCAGGAAGCTCAGAGATGAAAGTACGTCCCCGATGAAGAAGACGGAAGCTACCAGGCGCAGTATCCTTCCCTTTCCATGAAGGGTCTTGCGGGTCAATTTGCCAAGGAACCTTGCCGACGGGTGGATCCTGACCAGGACCTTTTCACCCCGCGACTCATAATTCTCCTTAATCCAGCAGGCGTAAGTAGATTTTCCGGAACCGTCGATGCCATCGATTATTATCCAGCGCATCACTTCATCCCATTCCCATCAGGAGAAGAATGCCTGCTACGCTCATCGGGATCACGAGATTGTCGATAGCACCGGGAGTTATCAGCTCAACAATGGCAACGATGCACCCAAGGACCAACGACATTGCAAGAGCAGCGCCGACCAACACCAAAGGCGTGAAAAGCAGTCCCGCGCTCGACAGGTACTGATAGAAGAGAATCACGGCGAAAGCGCTGACGGTTGTTGCTATGAATACCGCCACCGTGCCCTCCAACGTCTTGAGGCCGAGGATGCGGCGCTTCCCGAACCGTTTTCCGATCAAGCCGCCCATGCCATCGCCATATGCCATCGACACGATCGCGATCGATGCAATCATGCGATGGTCGAACAGGAAGAAGGCGAGCAANNGCGAGGAACGCCATCACATACGAGGAGTCGAAGACCCACCAGATGAAGACGATGTTGCCTATCATGATGTGAATGAACTTGCGATGCATCTTCGCGTTTCTGATCAGCTTCCATTTGGCGGCGAGCAGGATGACCAAACCTACGTAGACGTATACACCCACAAGCCCAACCAGGTCCCCCTCAGCGAACATCGGTTGCGATGGGAACGGGGTCTGTATATTTACAATCTCTTTCAGGACGGCCATGCGCTGAGTTTATCTGTTGAAAACGACCTCGTTTCGGAGATATTCTGGACACGTATCAAATGAGATAATCTGCCGAATAGGTTTATAAGTGAACGATATGGTTTTTCTTCAGGTCTGGAATGAATTCGAAAGATGAAAGGCAGATGCTAGATATCNNCTCCTTTCGATGCACCAGATCAAGGCCGAGAACCTCATCTATATCGATGCCATCAGCCGTTTCTCCGCCGATTTCAAGGTGGCTAACGCTAAGGTCGGTTTCATGGACGGGCCGTTCCGCATCGACCGATTGCCGATGGCGATGAACGAATGGATCAAAAGCTGCAACGGTAAATCGTTGAACCTCAACAACAGCGGCTTCGCGATCATCGACAACCTGTCCGCCCTGCTGACTTACAACAGCTTCACCTCCGTTCAGACATTCTTACAGAACTTCATCCAGACGTTGCATCCTTCCAAGAACATGATCGTGCCGCTGATGATCGACAGCGAGAAGTCCGGCCTGCTTTACGAGACCGCCCGATCGATGTGCAATGTGGAGGTCAGGATGAAGGACATAATCTCCGATCAAACAATGGATACAGGGCCAGAGAAGAAACTAGAGATAAATTGTGCGAAGGGGTAGGAAATGACAGAACGCAAGATCGAAGAGCGCCCAAAACGGGACGGTCTGGTTAGATTGCAGACCGGGATACCTGGATTGGATGAGATGATCGAGGGCGGATTTCCATTCCCTTCAGTGGTATTGCTATCGGGTAGTGCTGGCACTGGCAAGACGACCTTCTGCCTCAAATATCTGTGCGAAGGGGCAAAGAAGGGCGAGCAGGGGCTTTACTTCACAACGCTCTCGGAGCCGACCCAATGGATGCTGAGATATGCATCACAGTTCGATTTCATCAACAAAGACTATTTCGGTGACCAGATCCGGTATATGGATCTGGGGAACATGATGCGCGAGATGGACGCCAATCAGCTGCTCGCTGCGATGGAGGAGAAGATCGCTGAGGTGATGCCCCAGCGCATCGTCATCGACCCGATTACAGTTGTAGGCGGAATGCTGAAGGGAGACTATCGCCTCTTCCTGTTCGACCTGTTCAATCGACTCAAGAACTGGAATGCGACCACGCTTGTGACTGGAGAGGTCAATCCCGGGGAGCTATATCCCGCCGAAGTGTCTTATGCGGTCGACGGTATAATACTGGTCATGCTGTCCGAGGAAGCGGGGGCGCGACGAAAGTACCTGGAGGTGCTCAAGATGAGGGGTACGAATCATCAGACAGGGAAGCAGTCGATCGACATCACCCGANNTCGTCGTCCTCAAAGCCCGTTTCTGATCAAGATGAGTGCGATTCCCATCGAAAAGGCGGCAATCGCCATGACGAGAGTTGGAACGAGCATACGTTTAGACACATCCTTCGAGATGTAACCAGAGAATGCCAGCTTGTTAAGCGCGGCAATCGCGGTCGCGAATAGTGCGGTCTCGGCCGCCACCGAGGGGCTGACGCTGCCAATGAACGCCAAGGTCGAAACGGATGCCACCACCGCAGCGGAGGAGATCAGTCCTCCGAGCGCAGCCAGATAGAAATAGTTGGAGCCGATGGTCTGGATCAGGACCAGGTTCAGCGCTGATATGATGATGAAGACCGCGGCGAACTTGAAGGCGGGGCCGAGGGCGAACGGGTTCCGGAACTCCAATTCTACCGGACTTTTGATCGGTGCCTTGAAGATCAGGCCGAGCAGCAGCCCTAATCCGAACAGCGCCAAGAATGGTATCATCAATATCATGGCGGTAGCCAAAGACGGATCAGCGACGAAAGAAACTGCCAGGTCCCGGATGAACATGGTGGCGATGGCCAGAATTATACCTGACGTTACTGCCCCGACCAGCTCTGGCTTCTGCTTAGCGAGGTTCGACAAGGAGACCGTCGTCGCCTCGGAGTTGACCAGGCCGCCAAGCAACCCTGAGAAATACAATCCTTTGTCGACCCCTCGGAATCGTATTAAAAGGAATGAGATGAATGAAATGGAGGATACGAAGATGACGATCAAGAACAGGTTGCTTATGTCCAAAGCCTGCCCTCTATTCAGGACGTTTAGAGGCGCGGTGAAGTTGAGTTGTAAGGTAAGAGGATAGATGATGAAGGCGACAGCGATGAACTGCAATGCCGAGATTATCTCATGGTCATCGAGCACCTCGGCAAATGCATGAAGCCTTTTTCTTGATACAAGTAAAGTCGTTAGCATCACAGAGACTACAACTGCTTCGATGATCAGGTCGTAGCCCACCAGGATACCGTTGACGTACGTTAGGATCAATGCGAGCGGGGTGGTGAGACCCGGCACGCCCATCTGGTAGCGTATATATAGAAGCCCGATGGCCATCGTCGCAACGATCGGAATCCCGATCAATGCCAGGAATGGTAAGCCCAATGCGCTCGAATTCAACCCAAGCGCATCTCCATTCTTGCCAAGGTAGGCGAACATGAAGCCCAGGACCGATACCAATGGGAAGGTCCTGATCCCGGCGATCACGACGTCATCTCCTCTATGATGCTCGCGCTCCAGTCCCACCAATGCTCCGACGCCGAAGGCGAGAACGAGATGATAGATGAAATCGATGCTACCGATCACGCGTGTCGTATTCTATGCAGGATTAAAATAATGTTCCCGATGCAAGTGCCTTCATTTATCGAAGCCGCCGACACCCGATGGTCCAGACAATTTGCGAGCGATTTCTGCGACTGCCTAAATTCTTATATAAGAATAGTAATTACCGCGTTGAACCCTTAGGTAGGTTAGCTATTATGGAATTGAACTCACTGGTTTATATAATACCGGTGGCGGGCATCATCGGCCTGCTCTTCGCACTGTACCTTACAAGAAGCATAATGAAGAAGGATACAGGCACCCCTGAGATGAGAGAGATCGGGGATGCGATTCGCGAGGGAGCAAACGCTTATCTTGCTCGCCAGTACAAAACTATCGCTGTAATCAGCCTGATTCTGGGAGTGGTAATCGCATTGACGATAGAACCAAGGCCGTATGTTGGCGTTGGCTTCCTAATCGGTGCGTTCTGTTCTGCCCTTTCAGGTTACATTGGAATGTATGTTTCGGTTAGATCGAACATAAGGACGGCGAGCGCTGCTCGTCGGACATTGAACGAGGCACTTCAAACCTCGTTCCGTGGCGGCGCGGTCTCCGGCATCTCAGTGGTCACATTAAGCTTGATCGGAGTTGCAGGCGTCTTCTTCCTATTCTGGTTCTTCATCTTCCCGAACTCGGTCCACGCCAATGGCATCGACTATGGGATCCAGACCTCGCTCTTTGCCGCGGTCGGATATGCGTTCGGTGCTTCGTTCGCCGCGCTATTCGCCCAGCTCGGTGGAGGTATTTATACCAAGGCTGCCGACGTCGGCGCAGACCTAGTCGGCAAGGTCGAGGCAGGGATCCCTGAGGACAGCCCGAAGAACCCTGCGGTCATAGCAGACCTGGTCGGCGACAACGTCGGCGATTGTGCTGGCCGTGGCGCAGACCTCTTCGAATCCACCGCTGCCGAGAACATCGGCGCGATGATCCTCGGATTCTCCGTTTATGCTGCCACCGGGGAGGTCGGCTTCGTATTCTTCCCTCTCATCGTTCGTGCGTTCGGTCTGCTTGCCGGTCTCGTCGGAATAATGACCGTAAAGCTGAAGAACGAGGAGGAGAGCCCGATGAAAGCCCTCAACCGAGGCTACTATGTCACTGCCATAATCGCGGCGATCCTGTTCGGTTATGCAGCTTATGCATTGCTCGGTTCGAATTGGCTTTATTTCATGGCGTGCGGCGTGATCGGGATACTATTGAGCATCGCCATCGTCTACATTACGCAATACTACACCGCAGGCGAGTATCGGCCTGTGCGTGATATCGCGAAAGCCTCGGAGACCGGTGCAGCGACCAACATCATCACCGGTTTCTCCGTCGGACTGGAGTCGGCGGTCTTGCCGATAATCGTCATCGCCGTGTCATTACTGTCATCGTTCGCGCTCGGACAGATGGCGGCGCCTTCCAGCAATCTGACATTCATCTATGGTCTGTATGGGACTGCGGTAGCAACCATGGGAATGCTTGCCACCTGCGCGTTCATTCTGGCGGAAGACACATTCGGCCCGATCACAGACAACGCGGGCGGAATAGTGGAAATGTCCGATCAACCAGAAGAGATACGCAGGCGCACGGACAGATTGGATGCGATCGGCAACACCACCAAGGCGCTCACTAAAGGCTATGCCATGGGCTCTGCGGTACTGGCTGCCTACCTGCTGTTCGGCGCTTACTTCGACCGTGTCTTGGAGATATTGATAGTAAAGAATCCGAACCTGACGATCGAGAAGGTCTTCGTAGTCGACATCGCCAACCCACCAGTATTCGTGGGGGCGTTGATCGGAGGAATGCTCGTCTTCCTGTTCGCATCGCTTGCGATTAGAGCGGTCGGGAAGGCGGCGGGCGACATGATAGCCGAAGTCCGAAGGCAGTTCAAGGAGAATCCGAACATCCTGAACGGGAACGACAAGCCAGATTACGCTCGATGCGTAGACATAAGCACGAAGGGAGCGTTGAAGGCCATGATCCTGCCGGGCATTCTGCCAGTGGTGGCTCCAGTTTCCCTGGGCATCATCATGCACTATGCCTATTCGGGCGACGTGAACATACCATATCAGTCGGTCGGAGCGCTCCTGATGGTCGGGACCATCGTTGGCGTGCTCATGGCGCTGCTCATGAACAATGGAGGGGGCGCCTGGGATAACGGCAAGAAATACATCGAGTCAAGGGGATTGAAGAACACTCCCACCCATGCCGCTGCCGTTGTCGGCGATACTGTAGGAGATCCGTTCAAGGATACTGCCGGTCCGTCGCTGCATGTGCTGATCAAATTGCTATCGACCATAACGCTGGTGTTCGCAAGCATCTTCGTGATCGCCTAGGAAAAACCCCTTTTCCCTCTCTTATTTTTCTTTCTCATCCAGCAGAGCTGAGTTCACCTTTCCATTTAGTCAAGTTTTATATAAGACTTGAGTCATGCCACAGCTGAAAAGAGGGTAACCTATGTATCTGTTGGCACAGCGAGAGAAGGTTGTCCGTATCCCACCTGACCGTCTGGCGGAGGACCTAGATGAGACGGTGATACAACTAGCCCACGAATCCTTCGAGGGCAAGGTGGAGGGCAGCGACTCGCTAACCGTTATGGTAAGTAACATTCANNGTGACGTTCGAATCGCTGATCTTCAGACCGACCATTCAGGAGGTAATTGAAGGGAGCGTGGTGGAGATCCTCAAGTTCGGGGCGTTCGTCCGCTTCGGGCCGCTGGACGGACTGCTTCACATCAGCCAGATAATGGACGACCGTATCGATGTGGACGATAGCAACCAGCGCCTGCTTGGGAAGGACACGAAACGCGACCTGAGGGTCGGGGACAAGGTCAGGGCGCGCATTGTCGCCCTTTCGATTAATGAGCGCAGCCCTCGGGAGAGCAAGATCGGACTGACTATGAGGCAACCCGGTCTGGGCAAGCTCGAGTGGATAGAGGAAGAGCGGAAGAAGAAGAGCGAGAAGGAGAAGGGAGGCGCCGCATGAAGATCATGAAGGCCTGCAAGCATTGTGGCTTCATAACCGAAGAGGACACATGCCCCTTGTGCGGCAACCAGACGTCCAAGGACTGGCAGGGCTATGTGATAATCCTGGATCACTCCAAATCCGAGATCGCCAAGAGGATGGGGCTGAATGTCAACGGAAAATTCGCCTTGCGTGTCCGTTAAACTCAATGTCCCACCCAAAGGTTGGAAAATGCCAGATTGGATGAGGGATCAAAAGATGCCGTTCGGTAAACTGATGGATGAAAAGGCAGCCCTATCGGAGATAGCCGATTGCGAGAGACTGATCACCGTCGGTGACATGGTATCGATGACCGCCCTCAAGAATGGGCTTAAACCAAAGCTCATGATCTACGATTTCTGCACCGAGCGACGGACCATGGATCAATTGGGCAGCATGCTTGGGTCCGTGGAGGGCACCCAAGTCCGAATAACCAATCCGCCTGGACACATTGTGCCTGCGATGGTGCTCGGCGTTCAGCAGGCATTCAAACGGGTCGGAACGACCATGATGCGGGTGGACGGTGAGGAGGACTTGGCGACGCCGGTCTGCGCCGCCCTTGCACCATTGGGGACCTGCATGATATATGGCATGCCAAAGAAAGGCATCGTCTTCGTCAAGATAGATGAAGAGGTCAGAGACCAAGCCAGGTCTTTGATAAATTCAATGGAGGAATCGAATTGAAGTTCCAGATAGAGAACAAGAGCGAGAACAAGCTTCTAGAACGTACCGAACTGATCTTTTCGGTTGAGCATTCCGGTGAGTCAACACCCACTCGTGATGCAATAAGGTCAACGATTGCCAGCTCGATGAGCATTCCGAAAGAGAGGATCATCATCGATCAGATGGAAACGGAGTACGGCATCGGACTTACCAAGGGATACGCCAAGGTCTACGATAGTCAAGAAGGCCTGACCAAAAGCGAGAGATACCATTTGCTGGTAAGGAATAATCTTGCTGAAAAGAAGGTCAAAGCAGCGACGACTAAGAAAGCTAGACCGGCACCAAAGGCAAAGTGAGAGTGAACTAGATGGCTGACAAGAAAACAGAGAAGGGCGGAAAGGGGAAGGCCCATCCTCAGACCGGCAAGAAAGACTTTTTCGCAGTTTCCAAAGAGGGGAAGCTGGAGCGGAAGAAGCGCCATTGTCCGAAATGCGGTCCAGGAGTGTTCTTGGCCGATCACGCTGACCGAGCCTCATGCGGCAAGTGCGGCTATACTGAGTTCAAGAAGAAGTAGGGCTGGAACGATTCGGGGAAAGAGGGATAGCAGGGTTCTGCGCCCCAATTCTTTCCTCGCAGCCAATTCTGATCGATGGTTGTCCCAAAGCTTTAATCATCCTCGATGATAACTTCGTTGAAGGGCCCGTAGTGTAGCTTGGATATCACAGAGGCCTCCGGCGACCAACTTGGTCGGGGTAAGCCTCAGACCGGGGTTCAAATCCCCGCGGGCTCGCTACACGCTTTTATTCCAATTCGACAAATGCAGAATGGCGCTGGAGAATACAAATCTGACCCAAAAGAGACGGTCGATTGGGTTGAACCCAAGAGGAGGATCGGTCGACCGACCAGGCATTTCTCAAAAGAGCTTTATCGGGCGACCACTTAATCCCTCTCAGATGTTTCTCACAAAGCAGGAAGAGCTGATACTGGCTGGAGAGGAAGGAGTGGGACAGCAAAGAGCAATGGAGCTGCTGGTCGCTCTTGGCAAGATTTACTCCGCTGAGAGGTTGGTCCCGATCACATCCGCTCACCTGTCTGGCGTTTCCTATAAGACCATAGGCGATGGTGGCCTCGATTTTCTAATGGAAATGTCGCGGGACGCCAAAGTGACCGTCAAGACAACGCTTAATCCTGCTGGCATGGACCTCGACCGATGGAACGAAATGAAGGTCACCGATGAATTCGCTATTAAGCAAAGGGCGATCATCGATGCATATGGGAGCATGGGCGTGGAAACGAACTGCACCTGCACTCCGTATTTGACCGGCAACGTGCCAAAACCTGGCCAGAGCGTCGCGTGGGCGGAGTCATCCGCCCTATCATTCGTCAACTCCGTCCTCGGGGCAAGGACCAACCGCGAAGGGGGACCTGGGGCCCTGGCGGCAGCCATCATCGGGAAGACGCCATTGTATGGGCTTCACCTTGTAGAGAACCGCCTACCATCGGTAATAATCGAGGCTGATGTCGACGAAGGGATTACTGATTTTTCGCTCCTAGGCCATGCGGTCGGCCAGAGGATCGGTACATCAATCCCCTTTTTCAGAGGAATCCGACCAAATGTGGATGGATTGAAGACCATGGCAGCCGCGATGGCAGCGGCGGGTTCTGTCGCATTATTCTATGTAGAGGGAGTAACGCCTTCTGCGAATTCGTTCGATCTCAAAGGCCTTGAAACAATCTCGATAGGAAGAAAGGAGATCAGATCAGCAAGGGACTCACTCACAACCGGGAAGGAACCGGACCTGATAGCGCTCGGATGCCCCCATCTATCCGAGACCGAAGTGACCAATCTCGCCTCCCTGCTCGATGGCAAGAAGAAGCGGTCCGACGCACCAGAGGTCTGGTTCTGCACCTCTCGGACCGTGAAGACCTGGTGCCCGAAAGAGGTCGCTGTCCTGGAACGCTTCGGCCGGGTCCTATGCGATACTTGCATGATCGTCGCTCCCATCGAGGGGATCCACAGTTGCACCGCCACGAATTCTGCCAAGGCCTGCACCTATCTACCAGGTCTCTGTTCACAGAAAGTGGTGTGCGACTCATCGGAGCGCCTGCTGGAGGCGGTCTATTGATATTGAAGGGGAGGGGCATCTCCCGGGGAAAAGCCAGGGGTAAGGTGACATTGATAGAGACGCCGTTTAGCTTCCTGGGCGGAGTAGACCCAAAGACTGGCATTTTGACCGTTGCGTCCGGTATGGAGGGGAAGTCGATAAGAGATTCCATATTCGCATTCCCATTTGGCAAAGGCAGTACGGTCGGTTCATACACGATCCTCCAGATGAAGAAAGAGGGCACAGCGCCGGCGGCGATGGTCAATCAAAAGGCAGAGACGATCGTCGCAACCGGAGCCGTCATGGCTGGAGTGCCGATGATCGATTCCATAGATCCTGGGATGCTGCGAGATGGCGATGAGGCCATTGTGGATGGCGAGACCGGTGAGATGGAACTGCCGCATGTGGAGCAAGTGGACGTGGTCACCTGCATCCTCCGGTTCAAAGAAAGGATCTTGATCCTGAAACGGAGCCAGAGGGTCTCAACGAACCAAGGGATGTGGGCGGGTGTGAGCGGCTATATCGAGGAAGGAGAGATTCCGTTGGAGACCGCTCGCAAGGAGATCATCGAGGAAACGGGGATCGCCGATTTCGAACTTGTTAGATCAGGAGAGATACTGAAGGTGCGGTCCGGCCCTTGGATTTGGTGCATTCATCCATTCCTCTTCGAGGCCCAAGGCCCTGATGTCACTATCGATTGGGAGCACACTGAATATCGATGGATCGAACCTGAAGATATCGACCATGGGACGACGGTCCCAGGGTTCCAGCTGGTATTGAGGAGCATCATCTAGGCTCAGATGGTCGCATCCACTTCCTTCTCGAGTAGGTTGAGCTCATGGGCATCCAGGGTGGATGGGTTCATAGCCAACATTAGTATCGAATGGTTGATCGCCACCTGATCTCTCAAAGACTGAACCAGCCTCAGGACGGTCAGGAAATTATTGTTCGTGATCAGATATTCCAATCCATCCAACAGGATGATCCCTTTCTCTTGACCGAGGAACTGCTCCAGGGAAACGCTCAGTTTCTCTAGGTCCTTGGGACGAATGCTGTTCTCCTTGCCGACGTTGGACAGCCAGAGGATCGGCGTATCACCCAGATTGAACTTCGCCTTAATCTTCAGAGGGTAGTTTCGGGTCACGCAGAAGCCCTTCATGCCTTTTGCGATGGCCTTCTCGAACAGATGGTAGCTGCGCTCTGACTTCTCTTCCTTGATCAGATAGGTGAAGGACTGCTCCAGCTCTACCTCTGCGGCCGGCGCCTTTGTGGCGAACTTAGCCGGGGTCTCGCCTTCCTCCTCGCCTTCTGCGCTCTCGATCCTCAGCAGAGTGCCGCAGTTCTCGCATGAGAACTTGTCAGGGGGGACCAATGTACCGCAAGCTTCGCATTTCATGCTCGTTTCGAAGCCCCCATGGGCCGCATACGAGAACACCTCGTCAACGGTCTTGCTCCCCATTCCTTTGACCCGGCGCAAATCATCTTTGGAAGCGGCTTTTATCTTATCCAGTGAATCGAATCCCGCCTCGACGAGCATATCTGCTTTGACCTCGTTCATGCGGGGGATCCTGAGCAGGTAAGGCGTGAGCTTCTCCTTGGTCATCGGAGCCTTTTGCTTCGTATCCGCTTCCAGCTTCCCGCAGGTCTTGCAGATACCGTCTTCAGGGAGATCCACGCCACAAGTGGGGCATAGGATCGCTTCGGGAGATTCTGAACGCGAGAGGAAATGGACCACCTTCTTGATATCTGTTTTAGACAAACCTGAAGCTTCGCTCAATTGCTCCTCCGAGAGCGACTTCAAGTCATTTACCATCTTTCTGCCCGACTCGACGAGCTTGAGCGCCGCCGCTTGCGAAATTCCAGGTATAGCTATCAACTGGTCCAGCGCCTCTTTGTAATGCAGTGAGGTCAAACCGACCTCCACGTGCTCGCCCTCCACTTCCCAGGTGGCGGTGTGATCCCCTCTGACTGTATGAACAAAATCCAGCTGTCGGCAACGCGTCTCGGACATGATGTGCTCTTTCCAGACCTTGAAGTATTCCTCAAGTTTCGTTGAGGCTTTGACCTGGACTTTGACGAACTCTTCCACATCCAGCTTCATGTCCTTGCGGGATTGCTGCACTCGTCTGATCAGCTCTCTGGTGAATCCCTCAGCCTGGATGGCTGGTGTGATCTCGAAATCCATATAGAGGTCGCCGCCGGGGAATTTTCCTCCGACCACGTTCTGGGGCAAGGAGGTCGTGAAGGTGACCATATTCGGTTCGATCTTTATCATCTGGCCTTCGATTCCCAATGAGTATGAGCCTTTCTCGATGCACTCCCTGATCTGCTTTGCCGGCCTGGATTTAAGGAGGACCGCGATCTTCGAGGACCACTGCCTATAGACCTTGCCGATAGCGTTAGGATTGGGAACCGCTGACAATACTATCTCCGACCACTCTTGGCCGGGCTGCACATACTCGACCATTTTGACATTCGCCTGGGAAAGGACCACGCTCTCCAGCGACTTGAACGCCTCAAGAGAGTCGTTGTTGGCGGCCTTCACTATGATCCTTTTCATCNNTTCATCGGCCAACGGAGCTTGATGTTCCGCGACTGCCTTTCTTTGGTCACCAGCTCCACAAGTTCCTGCACTGTGGCCATCGATTGCTCCAGGCGTTCGTCAAGCCTTGTTTGATCAGGCACTGGCCAATCGAGCATGTGGACGGTCTCCTTGCCGCCCTCTAGATGTTGGTATATCTCTTCGGTTATATGGGGGCAGAACGGAGCCATCACCCGGCACAGCGACGAAATAGACTCATGCAGTACCTTGTACGCTGCTATCTTGTCCAGATCGCCCTCTTCCTTCCACATGCGGTCTCGGATCAAGCGCACATACCATCGCGACAGGTCGTTCAATATGAAATCCTCGATGGCCCGGCTTGCCTTGTGCAGCTCGTATGAATTGAGATACTTGGTGACCTCGCTCTTCAGCTTCTCCGTCCGGGAGATCATCCAGCGGTCTTCGGGTCGCAACGAGCCCCTTAGCGATTCGAAGCTGACCGAAGTGGGTTCGAAGTTATCTATGCTCATATAGGTGGTCGCGAAGTTGACGACGTTCCAAAGGATGTTAAGCGTTTTTCGAGCATTCTTCACACCCTCCCACTGGAACGAGGTATCCTCCCACGGGGCATTGGTCCTCATAAGATAGAATCGCAAGGCGTCCGCGCCATAGTCCTTGATCACCTTCTCCGGCTCTACCACGTTCCCCTTGCTTTTAGACATGGGTTGGCCGTTCGGGTCCAGTATCCAGCCGTGCATCAGCACCGATTCGTATGGTGCGCGGTCGAAAGCGATGCAACCGGCGGCCAGTTGCGAATAGAACCATCCTCGGGTCTGGTCATGGGCCTCGGTGATCCACTTGCATGGCCACCATCTATCGAACTCCACTCGAGATTTGGGGAAGCCCAATTGTGCCCATGAGGCGACGCCAGAATCGAACCAGACGTCTAGAACATCCGGGACACGTTGCATCTTCTTCCCACAATGAGGGCATTCGAACGTGACGGCATCGATCCAGGGCCGGTGAAGTTCCATATCTGTGTGGTATCCTTCCCCTTTCTCGAGCTCCGCCGCCGATCCGACAACTTTCATCTCCCCGCAAGAGGCGCAAAGCCAGACTGGCAATGGGATTCCCCAGTATCGTTGCCTCGAGATGCACCAATCCCGCGCGTTGACTGTCCAATCATATTCTCGGCTGGAGCCAGCCCAATCGGGGGTCCAACGGATCCTTTCGATCTCCTCGAGCATGACATTCTTTATCGCCGTAATCTTGAGGAACCATTGCGAGGTGTTTCGGAAAATAATGCCAGAATCGCATCGCCAGCAGTGACCGTAACGGTGAAGCAAGGTACCAACGGAGTACATCAGGTTGCGGTCCTTCATCTCCTCGATGATGTGCTTGTTCGCTTCCTTGACGTTCATGCCAGCATATCTTGATGGAAGGTCAATTGTGAAACGTCCGGTTTCGTCGACCGGGCAGAAAGGCTCGAGGTTGAACTCCTTGCCAAGCTCGAAGTCCTCGGGGCCATGACCTGGAGCGATGTGGACCAGGCCAGTATTCTCAGCCTCCACGGTGGTGGATGGGATTACTCGATGGACCCACTTACCGGTCGCCTCTCGTTGGTATTTGACATCCTTCCAGAATGGCGGGATGTATTCCAGTCCGATGAGGTCGTCCCCCTCGATGAGCTCGATGACCTCATAGCCGTCGTAGCCGCCTAGCTCTCCCAGTTGTTCGACCAAGCTCTCCAGAACGATCACCGTTTCGGTCTTATCGGCCTTGAAGAACTTGACCTTGGCATAGCGGAAATCGGGGTGCACCGCCACCGCCATGTTCGCCGGCAGCGTCCACGGTGTGGTGGTCCAGATCAGCAATGAGATCTCTTCTTCGTCCTTCAACGGGAACCGTATGTAGATTGAAGGGTCCTTCTCGTCACGGTATTCGATTTCAGCTTCAGCGAGGGCGGTCTCGCAGCGCGGACACCACGAGAGCACACGGTTCGAGGGAGCGAGTAAGCCCTTATCATAAGCCCTTTTAAGAGTCCACCACGCTGCCTCGATATAAGATGAGTTAATCGTCAGGTAGGGATTATCCCAATCCATCCAGATCCCCAATTCTTTGAACTGTTCCGTCATTTTTTTCTGAAGATCTATTGCGAAATCCTTACAGGTGGAAACGAACCGATCGATGCCATAGGCTTCGATCTCCTTCTTGTTCTTGACTTTGATATACTGCTCGACCTTGACCTCGATCGGCAGACCGTGCATGTCATAACCGGGCTGGTCTCTGACATTGTAGCGTTGCATCCTTTTAAATCGGATGTAGGTATCCTTCAGGATCTTGTTCCAGGAGGTGCCCAGATGGATGGATCCAGTGGTATAAGGGGGACCGTCCACAAAGAAATAGTCTGGTCCGGAAGCTCGCATTTCTTTTGTCTTCCGATACGCGTTCGTCTGCTTCCAATTTTCCTGAACCCTTTTCTCGAGCTCAGGGGGATTGTAATTTGCCTGGACCTGCTTTATCATCGCCGTCCCTGCCCCTATATATGTCACCCCATTTAAAACCGAATGGTCCTGGCTACGCTAAACGAACTATTCGTGGCTCAGAAACCATCAAGGCTTCTTTGTCTTGCTGGAGGCCCTTTTTGTTTTTCATTTGGTTTTGACTTGTATCTCTTCAATGCCGCTTCGACCCTAGTCCTGGAGAAATCGTACTGTTCGCAAAGGAATTCCATTACTTTTTCTTCGTTAGGTTCGTGCCAAATCAGGCTGTAATCGTCGGTCCGCTCGAAATCCAAGAAGATGTGCCGGAGCTCTTTATAATCCTCAATCTCGACTTGCAGTAATTTGAAAGCCCCTTCCAGACCACCATGCTCTTGGATTAGTTTCAACCCCTTTTTTGGGCCAATGCCCATGATGCCTTCGTTGAAATCTGTGCCTATGAGTATGCAGAGGTCGATGAGCTGTTCGCGGGTCAATTTCGTTTCCGAAAGGACCTTCAGGAGCTCGATTACCTCAACACTGATCTCCCTAGTGGCATCTCGTCCTGGCATCTTCCTTTTTCCAGTCAACGTCAAATTGCGGACCAACCGGGGTGCTCCGAAAAGAAGAGAGTCGAAGTCTTGCGATGAGGCGGCCCATACATCTCCTTTCAATGCCATATAAGCAGCCTGGGCCTCTCCTTCCTCCGGGGCTTGGATGACTGGCATCCCAAGATATGTCAGCAGGATGCGTGAGGATTCAACGATCTCATTGGTAATTTTTGATGATTGAGTCGCTTTCGCATACGCCGCCTTGTAATCGCCCTTAGCCACCGAATCCTCCCACTCCTTCTTCGCTTTGGCCCGCCTTTCGCTCCTTTCTGCGATTGTTTTATGCTTTTTGATTGGAGGGACTCCATCGAAAACGTACGATGGCTTGATGCCTAGCTCGATGAAATTGGCATTGCGATAAAGTAGGCCAGTCAAATGGGAGGTGACCCTTCCCCTCTGGTCGCGCAGTGGGGTGCCATCGGGTTGGCGTATCACCGATAGGAACTGATAGATGGCGTTGTAGGCATCGATCGCAATAGTCCTGCCTCGCAGCGACTCAAGTTCGATCTTATCCGAATGGACAATGTCCGTGATGTTAACGCCCATTAGCAACCACTTAGGAATATGGAATGGCAAGAATAAGCCTTTCGTTGACCAGGCGCGGTATTATCTAGCAGCGTTGGGAATGGTTTGTACATGATGGAGCATGGAACCAAAAGCAAGAAACCGGTAGAGGAAGGAAAAGAGTATACAATAACCATCGTTGATATCGGTTCCAAAGGAGATGGCATCGCAAAGGTTGATGGTTTTATTATCTTCGTGCCAGAAACGAAGGTCGGACAAATCGTGAAGGTCCAAGTCACTAGGGTGATGAACAAATCGGCCTTTGCAAAGAAGATCGAATGATCATTCCTTGCTGGTCGTTGGCAAGTACATCATAATGATGGCGATTCCAATCCAGATCGTCAATGGCAAAACGATGCAGATTCCTGAGCCAAGCACCACTGCGGCTACTAGGAACAGCAATGGAAACACTACCGTGAAAAGGAATATCATCCGCTTTCCAGTCAGCTCAAACATTTAGCCACTCTTCCTCGGAATAAGGCCGACCATTTATGAAGCTTTGCCATGACTTCCAATGTAATGAGCTCGAATGTGAGGCAATAATGTCTCTAGAAACTTTTCCATTTGGCTATCTCAGATCGCATATCCCCGCTGCCAAAAAGGGCATTGCCAGCGGCAAGCACGTTCGCGCCCGCAGTGACGCATAGCTCCCCCGTTATGGAGTTGATCCCGCCATCGACCTCGATGTCGAAAACCGTGCCGTTATCTGAAGCATATCGCCTCGCTTCCCTTATCTTCGCAAGGCACTCCGTCTTGAACTCCTGACCTCCGAACCCTGGATTGACGGTCATGATCAGGAGTAGGTCCAAGTCGCCGACATAGGGAACAATGCTGGAGAAAGGGGTTTCGGGGTTGATAGAAAGCCCCGCTCTCTTGCCGCGGCTACGGATCTTCTTCAGTGTCCCGCGGACGTCCTTGGTCGCTTCAAGATGGATGGTGATGATGTCCGACCCGGCATCAGCGAAAGCATCGACAAATTTCTCCGGCTCCACGATCATAAGGTGGACATCGAATGGCAACTTCGAAAACCGCCGTATGCTCTTTACTACGCCTGGACCGATGGTGATATTGGGGACAAAGACCCCATCCATCACATCCACATGAACCCAATCAGCACCTGATTTTTCGAGCTTCTCTACCTCGCTTCCCAACCGTCCGAAATCGGCAGACAAAATCGAAGGCGCAATCTTGGTCATCTGGCAAGTCATCGTCCGCGAGAGTCTTAAGACTTGCTAAGCAGGCTTTTGTAAGTGCATCCCCGACCGATATACCCTCATTCGATTGTTGAGCGCGTTTAACCATCAAGAGCAAACAATATCTGGAATTCGATTCAATTGCTCATCGCCCTTTCCGGAAGTAGTTCTCCGGAAAGCTTTTTGATGATGGAGAGGATGGCAGGAATATGGCAGAAAGAAAGAGTTCTGCAGCCCCAATGGGCAATTGCGAGATCCTGAATTGTACCAAACCAGCTGAGCGTTCCGTTAGCGCCGAGAATGCGAAGAACGCTGGTTTAAAGTATGCAGAGGGATTGAAGCGGGTCCATTTGTGCAAAGACCATTATCGCCAGTTCAAGAAGGAGACCAAGAAGGACCGGATAATCGAATCGCTTGGGCGCTGATCCAGACTTGGACGACAGGGCAATACATTCAATTAGCATGGTCGAGGCTGGTGAATGAAGGCCTCTAGCATACAATTGCTATCAAGCGCTGGGCTTTCGGCCTCATCGCTCCTCATACCCAATATTGCGAGGGACCAATTCGGTTCAAGCAGTTGGGAGATTGGCCTTGTGGTCGCTGGCTATAGCGCCACCGCTTTCATGTCGTCCTATGTATTCGGCCGTTTCTCCGATGTGCATGGTCGGGCTTTTGTGCTCAAGCTCGGGATATTCCTTACCGCCGTAGCAACCCTGCTGCAATTATTGGCCAATGACACGTACACCTTGATGCTGATCCGACTTATAGTCGGGCTCTGCAGCGGAATCTATCCAGCAACATTGCTCGCTTATGTCTATGACAAGGATAAGAAGATCGGCAGATTCACTTCCTACGGAAGTCTGGGGTTTGGCTTCGGAGTTTTCGCAGCTGGTGTGATCGGAATCTATTGGGGGATCTTCCTGTTCTCCTCGATCGTTCTATTCGCATCTTATTCGCTGGCCCTTTTCCTTCCATTTGGGCACGAGGAACGTCATAAGGTGCCATTCTTCCCGATGGCCATTATCAAACACAATTTGTCAATCTATCTCAGTATCATGTTCAGACATACTGGTGCATGCATGATCTGGGTGATCTATCCGATATTCCTTGCCGATCTCGGCGCCGACCCGATATTCATCGGCGCCATCTACGCCATCAATGCATTAGGCCAATTCGTGTTCATGCAGTTCTGCGATCGATACGCAGGTTTCCTGCTGATCATCGTCGGCTTCGTTATGTCGATCTTGACTTTCCCGTCTTATACGCTCGCCACCGTCTACTACGAGATAATTCCGGCACAGATCATGCTCGCCCTAGCCTGGTCCACGCTGTACGTTGGTTCGGTCAAATTCGTAATGGAGAGAAATGATGAGAAGGGAACAGCGGCGGGCTTGCTGCAATCGACCTTGAGCATCTCAGCCATCCTCGGGTCGGTGATGGGTGGAATAGTGGCGCAGTTGTATGGTTATCATGGCTGCATGTACGTCGCCACCTTCGTCGCCATCATTGGCTTGATCATATTCGTAAGCTATAACAGGCAACGGATCGGAAGTAGCAAGAATATAAACTCAGCTGGCCAATAAGGTAGCGTGCGAATAGTTTTTCTTGGAACAGGGGGAAGCCTCCCCTCACCAAAACGGAATGTCACTGCCGTCGCCGTCCAGATCGGCTCTGAAGTTATTCTTTTTGATTGCGGCGAAGGAACCCAAAGACAGTTCATGTTCTCCTCCGCCTCATATATGAAAGTGTCTTCGGTCTACATCTCTCATTTGCATGGCGATCATTTTCTTGGCTTGCCAGCATTGGTTCAATCAATGAGCTTCAATGGAAGGGAGAATCGATTGAAGATCTTCGGCCCACCTGGAATGACCGCAACGATGGACGCCATTCTCGGTTTGGGATATTTCAGTCCTGGCTTCGAGGTCGTGACAAGAGACCTTCAAGATGGCGACGTCGTCGCAGAAGGCGACTTCACCGTAAGGGTGGTGGCGGTAGAGCACACCGTACCCTCTCTAGGATACGTGTTGGAAGGATTGCCAAGACCGGGGCGTTTCAACCTAGAGAAGGCAAGGGAATTAGGGGTCAAGCCAGGTCCGCTGTTCCGTTTATTGCAGGAGGGAAGGGAAGTCGAAGTCGATGGTCGAACGATCAATCCCTCTCAAGTTTTGGGACCTCCACGGCGAGGATTGAAGTTCTCCATTTCGGGCGATACACGTCCAAGCCAGAAATTCGAGGAGGCCGTTCAATGCTCAGATGTTCTCGTGCACGAATCCACTGTTACCTCTGACCTGATCGTCAACGCGAAGGAATATGGTCACTCCACGGCTCAGCAAGCGGCCGAGCTTGCGAAGAGGGCTAACGTTCGTTCGCTGTATCTGTATCACATCAGCAATCGATATGATGATCCTCAACCATTGCTGGATGAGGCAAAGGCGTTCTTCCCGGCCACCTATATTGCAGAGGATTTGATGAGCGTTGAGGTGAACGGATCAGAATGCGAAGATGCCGGAGAGGGGCGCTCAAAATAATTTTAGCACATCAGCAGAGGTTATGATACCGGTTATCCTTCCTTTCTTTCCAACAAGCACGGCCTTGGTGGATGATAGGAGGCTGGTGACGGTCTCAAGGGGGGTGTCTTCGCTGACGACTGGAAAGGCTTCATTCATTATAGAACGCACGGTCAATTCCCCTGCAGCTTCCATGCTTGTGCCATCTCGCAATATTGAGAGAACATCGTTCTCGCTGACAGAACCAACCGGCTGTTGGCCATCGAACACCGGTAATTGAGAATAACCGGATTGGCGCATCAATTCCGAAGCCCTTTTCACCTTCTCCTTTGCCTGGATAGATACGATATTCAGGCTCGAGACATCCTTTGCCTTGCGACTTCGTCCTTTTCGATCGGCGTCCAATGATAGCGCCTCAAAGATCCTTCGAACTGTCTCATAGGAGCCGTTGATGCTACCGCTCTCCACTTTGGCAATCGTCGATTGCGGAACACCCGAAAGATGACACAGTTGAGCCTGGGTCATGTCCAAAGCTTTTCTCATCCTTTTTATTTCCGTGACTTCGGGCAGCTTCACTTCCAGCAAATCAGATTATTCATATTTGAATAATCCTATCAATCAGCTTTATAAACGTTGAATCATTTTGAGCGAAAAAGCTTGGTTCATCATGCAGTAATTTGCAGCCAGGTAGACATAATAACAACAAGCGGTGACAATCAAATGGCCAAGAACATAATAATCGAGAAGATCGACTATACGCCGATCGAGAAGCAGTCTGTCGAACTGGTAGAGCGCAAGGGTATAGGGCATCCAGATAGCATCGCCGATGGCCTTTCTGAATCAGTGAGCAGGGCGCTATGCAAAATGTATCTGGAGCGATTCGATCGAGTGCTCCATCACAATACTGATGAAACCCAGATTGTCGGTGGCCAATCCGCTCCGCGCTTCGGCGGAGGAGACGTTTTGGAGCCAGTATACATACTGCTGGTAGGCAGGGCGACCACGGAGGTAAATGGTGAGCGCCTTCCTTACCGTTCCACAGCGGTAAAGTCAGCATTCGATTACCTGAAGGCTCATTTCCCCAACCTGGACCTAGAGACCGATGTGATGATCGATTGCCGCATCGGGAAAGGCTCAGTGGATCTTACAGCGGTCTATGAAAACAAGAGGCATCTGTCGAACGACACGTCATTCGGCGTCAGTTATGCGCCATATTCTCAGACCGAGAGGGTCGTCCTGGAAACGGAGAGATACATCAACGGTGCCATGAAGCGCAAATTGAAGGAGACAGGAGAGGACGTCAAAGTCATGGCCGCCAGGATGAACAACAATATCAATCTGACTGTAGCGTGCGCGATGGTTGATCGCTTCATCCCTGACAAGGATCATTACATCAGCACGATCGAGGAAATGAAGACCCGGATCTCGGATTATGCCAGCAAATTCACGGACCTCAACGTCAAGGTCGATGTGAACACCGCAGACGATTACAAGCGTGCAGTTTACTACCTGACAGCGACTGGATTGAGCATGGAGAACGGCGACGATGGGTCAGTGGGCCGTGGCAACCGAATGAACGGCTTGATCACCCCATACCGACCGATGAGCATGGAAGCATCAGCTGGTAAGAACCCGATAACGCACGTCGGAAAGCTGTACAACATCCTCTCGAACTTCATCGCAAATGATATTGCAAAAGCCGCAGGATCTGAGATTTGCGAGATCGAGGTTAGGATCCTCTCCCAAATCGGAAAACCGATAGATAACCCCCAGGTTTGTAGCATTCAGATGCTTCCAGCCGCGGGTTCATCGCCATCGACCTTCAAGAAATGGGAGAAGGAGGCCCGTTCGATCGCCGACAATTGGCTCGACAACCTCGACACGGTTACGAAGAAAATTGTAAATGGCGAGATAACCGTATTCTGAGTTCGATGAAGTTCGTCGATCTCCATAAATACGGGCCTCTCCACCGGTTCGCGGACTATCACGTCTACCGAACCCTTCTCCTTCTTTCCGACGGCAAAAGGAGGGGAAGGAAACAGATTTCCGAATCTGTCAAGGTGGGAGAGGGTAGCATGCGCACAATCATAGAGCACCTGCGCGAGAAGAGGATGATCGACATCAAGCAGACGGGCGTTAAGATATCGTCTCGCGGGCTTGATTATATCAAACAGCTTCCAATAAGGCTTGAGCGATTGCAATCTTCCGATATTTCAATAGCGGAAAGGAACGTCGCCGTCCTGGTCCATGGCAAAGCGAATCGAATCGCCCTGGGGATAGAACAGCG
>PMBU01000026.1:0-12028 GCA_003153895.1 Methanomassiliicoccaceae archaeon
AGGGCCGCATGAGTCAGGGTGACTTCCGTTCCAGCTGCGTTCCAAGTCTTGGTCCCAGTGATGCCACTAAAGACTACCGACGTCTCGTTCATTGCTTCGCTGAAAGTTACCTTCACTGTTGCATTGAGCGATACGATCGCTCCCGATGCGGGTAGGTGAGTCACTACAGTTGGAGCTACCATTTCGATTACGAAGGTCACTTCCTGCATCGCAGAGTTGCCGGCTGAATCATTAGCCCTCACGTGGATGGTGTGTGATCCAACGGCCAAATTGACGAACAGTTGCGATGTGTTCAGGTTGACGTCTACCAACGGGTTGTCATCGATAGATACCCATATCTTTGCAATCGGGGAGAGGGCGTCCATGACTATCCATGTGGCGTTGATCGCCGTTGAGTTCACAAGCTGATTAGCTACCGGGAAGGTGAAGACAATCTCAGGTGCGGTCAGATCGACCACGATCGAGACGCTCTTCGCTTCCGAGTTGCCTAGCGTATCCCATACCTGGACATGGAGCACATGTGCCCCCTCGCTCAGGTTAAGGAACATATATCCGCTGTTGGTCGTGTTAACCACTGCACCAGAGTCGTTCCAGACATGCGCATATGCGACACCGGAAATGGTGTCGACTGCAGTCCAGTTCATTTGTACGTCCCTGACTTTTGTATGCAATCCAGCGGCCGGCTGGGTGATGGTCACCACTGGGCCGGTTGTATCAACGCTGAATGTAACCGAGGTCACATTCTCGTTGCTCGCGTTATCCACAGCCTTCACCTTGACGACATGAACGCCGTCAGACAGACCGGTCAGGTTCTTTGAGAGGTTATAGCCGACATTTTCCCAATCGAGGGCGTCGACCTTAACTTCAAAGTGAGCAAGTCCGGAAAGCGCATCGCTTCCTGTCCATGTGACGTTCACATGGTTAACACCAAACAACGAATCATTCGCTGGGGAGGTGATATTCACGATCGGCAAAGTCAGATCCACAGTGAAATTGACGCTTCCAATTCCGATGTTTCCAGCGATGTCATAAGCGCGGACATACACGGTGTGTGCTCCCTCCACTAGGGACGGGATAACATAGCTTGTTGCGGTGATGTTTGCGATCTCGATCCAATCACTAGAATCATTCCGTATGAACAGGAATTCGATTGCAGATTGGGAAGTTCCAGGTTCCACGGTAAATTGGATCTCGACATCGGTCGTGTTAACAAATCCGCCTTCAACAGGGGATGTGATCACGACTGTCGGGGCCGTTACGTTCACCACGAACGAATATTCGGTTATTCCGAAGTTACCCGCCATATCGGTCACATTGAACTCGAGAGTCCATGTTCCATCAGCCAATGCAAATCCAATCAGATCTGCGAGGGTGACGTTATTAACATCACCGAGGCTGAATGGTCCGAAATTATATACTCCATTAGCTCCAGCCTCGTTGATAACTGTTAGCACGATGTTGTCGATCGGTGAGCCCGTTCCATCGGATACCCATGTTGCATTCACCAGGTTATCGTTTGTGAACTCTTCTGGGTAGGTGACATCCAACGTCGGAGCTACTGTGTCGACCACAAAGTTGGCGCTTTCGTTCACCCAGTTGCCCGCCGCATCGGTGACATTCAAGTAGATGGTATATGCGCCATCTGCAAGATTATCGGTCCAAATGGTCTCAATGCTGACAGAGAGAACACCAACGGCGACATCAACGGTCATGAATACTGTGCCATTGGTCAAAGTCACGGTTTGGTTTGTAATCGGTGTCAACAATGGGTCGAATTCGTATTCCCAAACAGCGCTAAATTCGGTTAGGTTGGTATATGACGGATCCGATTCTTCATCAGGCACAATGAATGCAACATCCGGTGCCGCTGTGTCGATTACGAAGGTGGCACTTTCATTGTCATAGTTGGCTGCTGCATCGGTGGCATTAACATATATCGTATAGTTGCCGTCAGGCAGAACATTGCCCCATACATCGGCGACCGAAACTGAGGTCTCAGCCGGATCTACGGACAGTGTCATGTTAGCGGTACCATTGGATATCGTTACCATCTGAACTGCAATCGGTGTCTCCATTACGTCGGGAGCGAATTCCCAGACCGCATCGAATGCGTTGTTATTGAAATAGGTCAAGACATCCGGGTCTGGCACTACTATCGTTAGATCTGGTGCCACGGTGTCGACAACAAAGGCTTGGACATCGGTTCCATTAAAGCCTGCCTCATCCTGGACATCAATTGTTATCGAGTAGTTGCCATCGGTGAGGTTGAAGCCTGTAACATTGCCAACTGCATATTCGCGGACATCGCCATCAAGCGATGGAATTGTCATGAATATGCTGCCAGTCTCGTTTACAATTGTCAAAGTCTGGCTATCAATGTCTACTGCTCCAAAAATACTGATTTCCCAGACTGCGGTGAAATTCTGGTTATTCGTATACCAGACACCAACCTCTGCTGGGGTTGTGAACTCGACTACCGGTCCGACTGAGAATTCCACTTCGCCTGAGGAATTGAAATTCGCCGCGGAATCCCAGACCATCACACTGACGAAATAGTTACCTTCATCTAGGCCGCCACCAACGACGTCCACAACAAAGGCACTGTCTTCATCGCCAGTTAGGTTGATGGATCCCAGGATTTCAGTCTCGTTCGAGATGGTCACATTGTATTGCGATTGCTCAGTTGCATCTACATAGATCCAGCTTATTGTAAAGTTGGCTAGGTTGGTTTGATCCTCGAATGGCAATACAACTTCTACGACCGGGTTGATTGTGTCAATAGTGAATGAAACATTTGCGACCATTCCGATATCATCAGTGTCAGTGGTAGCATTCACTTCGACGTAATGGAGACCCTCAGTCATATTTGTAAACAGCTGAGTGTCCCCACTTTGCGGTTCCCAGTCGGTCCATCCTACATTCTCATTCCACATCCTGGTCTGATTTACGGCTCCTACAGCCGGGACAACAGTCCAATCGACCGGGACGTCATTGAAATTTAGATAAGTGCCATTTGTCGGACTCGTGATAGTTACCGAAACAATATCGGCAGCAGGCGCACCTAGCGCGCTCGACGAGTCAGCCATGGCGCCTACGCTCCCAATGAAGAGCGATAGGATCATCATCAGGCCAAAGCCTGCTGTGATCAGCATGGTTCTATTCTTCATAGTGTTCTCATCCCTTTTCTTGTGGAAATTGTCCATTAGATGGACTTCTCCCCATAGATGCAACAGATTTCGCTAGCTATATATAAACTATTGTCTGACTAAATCATTTCATTTTCAAAAAAAAATGGCTAATCTGGCATATCATTATTTTGCCTAATATTGGATAGAAAGACAAGTATAAAAAAGGGATGGCGCCGAGGGAGAGATTTGAACTCCCGAGGCGGTGACGCCAGTAGCTATCTCTTGGCGCTGCGCGCCCGTTCGAGGCTACCGCCTTTCCGGGCTAGGCTACCTCGGCTTGGGCATGCCAACGGCGTCCTCCTATTTTTATGTTTATTAGAGCGGCGACATCAGCATTATGCCTTACATTGCCTATTTCTCTCCGTGACCGAGAGGCGAATCCGAGTAAAAGCGACTTACAAGGGGGAGAAACTCGAATTGAAGTTCGAGGAGGGTTCAAGTGTGGAGGACATGCTCCACTCCCTTCATCTGTACATCGATGCTCACATAGTTACAATCCTCAATCATCCGGTGCCGTCTACGCATGTATTGCGAGATGGAGAGGAATTGAAGATAATTCAGGTCGCCTCTGGCGGCTGATCCCATCGCTCAGGCGGGATATTGACATAACGCGCCTGAACGGCCATTGAGTGCAAAACATGGAGCAAGACCGAAAGGTATTTATTCAACTATTTGCTGTAATGGAGCGGAAAAACACTTCGGGCCAAGGCCTGACCAGTGTATAATCATGATCACTATCACCCATTCATCCTATCCAAACGAGGGATATCTTAAGGGCTGGTTTGAACATGCGACCTCCCTGATAGCCAGGGGTTCGTACCTGCAATCAGTTGGCGCCTGAGCGCTGCCGGACTGTTTTTCCATAGAAAAGAAATCAGAAGGCGTATCAATGAACATTGATCCTAGCACTACCAAGTATTTAATCAAGGCAAGACTGAACGCGGACGGGATTGTGGAGAAACCGGATGTCGTGGGCGCGATCTTCGGGCAGACCGAGGGGCTGCTCGGGGACGAACTCGACCTGCGCGACCTACAGAAGAGCGGTCGCATCGGCAGGATCGAGGTCGACGTCCACTCCAAGCAGGGCAAGTCGGAGGGCGATGTGCTCATCCCCTCTTCGCTCGACCAAGTGGAGACCGTAATCCTCGCTTCGGCATTGGAGACGATAGACCGGGTCGGCCCGTGCAAGGCCAAGATTGCCGTCGAATCGATCGAGGACGTACGTGTTTCGAAGCGCACGAAGATCATCGAGCGCGCCAGGGAGCTACTGTCCGATCTGATAAAGCAATCGAAGACCTCTGGGATCGACCTGACCGAGAGCGTGAGGCAATCGGTGCAGATCGAAGAAGTCATCTACTTCGGGAAGGAGCGGATGCCAGCTGGACCGAACGTTCCTGACAGCGATGCGATCATCGTCGTCGAGGGGCGATCGGACGTGCTCAACCTGCTCAAGTCCGGCATCAAGAACGCCATAGCGGTCGAGGGGACGAACATCCCCAAGAGCATAAGCGACCTATCGAAGGAGAGGGTCATAACCGCATTCGTCGATGGAGACCGTGGTGGAGAGCTGATCCTAAGGGAACTGTTCCAGGTGGCGGAGGTCGACTTCGTTGCCCGTGCGCCCCGCGGACATGAAGTAGAGGAGCTAACTCAAAAGCAGATCATGAAGTGCCTGAGGAACAAGATCCCTGGCGAGCAGTTCATCGAGATGTATGGCCTGGAAGGCGATCAGGTCATGTCCCGGAACGGCGACAAGCAGTCGATAAAGCAGGCGGACGTCGGCGAGAAGGCCGAGCGCGCCGACCGGGCAGAGCGCTTCGATAGGACAGAGAAGCCTGAGCGACAAGAGAGGCAAGAGCGCCAGGAGAAGCCTGAGCGCCAGGAGAGGCAGGAACGCCAGGAGAAGCCTGAGCGCCAGGAGAGGCAGGAACGCCAGGAAAGACCGGAACGCCAGGAAAGGCAAGAGCGGCAGGAACGCCCGGAGCGTCAAGAGCGAGTGGAGAGACAAGAGCGTGTCGAGCTGATCGAGAAGCCGGCCGCCAAGGTCGAACTGCTCCCTGAGCCGGACGAGGCGGCAGAGGAGAGGCGTGCCCCGGCCAAAAAGCTCAATGCCGCGCAAGAGAAGTTCAAAGGTATCATCAACGAGCTCTCGACAACATCCAAGGCGAGGTTGTTCGGAGCTAATGGAGCGGTGGTCAAGGAGATGCCCGTCAAGGAGCTGGTAAGCTCGCTGAAGGAGGGCACAGAGGGCGTGTCTGCCGTCGTATTCGATGGGATTGTCACACAACGCATCCTTGATATCGCGGCAGAGAAGAATATCGGTACCATAGTCGGCACGAAGATGGGCAATATCACCAAGCAGCCTTCCAATGTCGACGTATGGACCAAGGAAGACCTGAACTGAGATGACAGCGCGAAGCAAGGGCGTATTACCTGATTTCGCCTCAATGGACTCAACGGCCGAGATCGAGATACCGAAGGACCCATTGATCCGCGTCATCGGGCAGGACGAAGCGGTGAAGCTGGCGCGCATTGCTGCCCGCCAGCGCCGCCATCTTTTGCTGGTAGGCCCCCCGGGCACCGGCAAATCGATGATCGCCCAGGCGCTTTCCCTCTATCTGGAGCGGCCGAAGGAAGAGATCCGAGTGGTCCATAACCCGGAGAACCCGGAAAGGCCGTTCATCGAGGTCAAGCGGGCTGATGAGGTGCAGAAGGACATCGCCTCTCGGGAGTTCGCCTCCGGCGATATGATCGACCCGAAGAACGCGCCGATAAACGTCGCTGAGCGGCTCGGATACCGCTGCCGCAACTGCGGCACCTATTCTCCTTATTCTGAACGATATTGCCCGAAATGCCAGAAGCCGAAGACCAATGAGACCGGGGCCGGCGGCAACCCGTTCGGGGATCTGATGACCGGGCTGCTCGAGGCGTCAATGACCGGCGCCAACCTGCCGGGAATAGCGGCTGGAAAAGAGCGAGTGACTACTACCAGAAATAGGTTCGGAAAGGAGGAGGTAGTGGTCTTCGAGCGGAACGGCGAGATGATCCGGGTGCTTGACCAAGAGGCATTGGAGAAACGCAGGGAGCTGGAGAAGATATCCCCGCGCAAGGTCCTGGTGCCATTGGAACGCAACTCCTTCATCTTGGCGACGGGTGCGAGCGAGGTCGAGCTCCTCGGTGACGTCCGCCACGACCCTTACGGCGGACATCCTCAGCTCGGTACGCAACCGTACAACCGTGTGGTCGCTGGAGCGATCCACGAGGCACACGAGGGTATCCTGTTCATCGATGAGCTCTCGCATCTCGGGCATCTACAGCGTTTCATCCTCACCGCGATGCAGGAGCGTCGCTTTCCTATTTCTGGCCGAAATCCACAAGGGTCCGGAGCGTCGGTCCGCGTGGACAACGTCCCTTGCGAGTTCATTTTCGTGGGAGCGTGCAATATACAGGACTTGGAGCAGGTCCTTTCCCCTTTGCGCTCTCGCATCAACGGCAATGGATACGAGGTATTGGTGAACACCAGCATGGAGGACAACCCGGACAACCGGGCGAAGCTCGCCCAGTTCGTTGCCCAGGAGATTTCAATGGATGGAAAGATCCCTCACGCTTCTATCGCTTCTGTCGAAGAGATCATCAAGGAAGCGCACCGTCGGGCTAAGATATTGGATGGCCAGATCAATGCCCTCACCCTGAGGTTGAGGGAGCTGGGCGGGCTGATAAGAGCGGCGGGTGACATGGCGGCCGCGGAAGGCGACATGCTCATCGAGCCAAGGCACATTGCGGTGGCGATAAAGCGCAACAAGAGCATCGAGGAGCAGATCCAGGACCGTTATGGATCGTACTCGAAGGGATTGGGCAAGGACATCAGCTCGTCCCAAAAGGAAAGGTCACCCTACTATTTCTGGAACGAACATGGTGGTGGCGATCAGATGTTCTCCTGATCAGAGGAAGAGCTGCATCCGGAAGGCGTCCTCGCTATTGGAGTAGTATTTGGGAATGCGACCCACGATCTGGAAGCCCATCTTCTCATAGAAATGGAGGGCTACCTGGTTGCTCACCCTGACCTCGAGAGCGATCATTCTCATTCCTTTGATGGCGCATTGCCGCTGCATCTCTCGATATAGAACGCTTCCGCATCCTTTCCCCCGATACCTCGGATCGACCGCGAGCATCAGGATCCTCGCTTCGGTCTTCGACATCATGATCCCGAAGATGAAGCCTATAATGCGGCCATCCTCCTCGGCGACGATGAACCCCTCCGGCCAGTAATTATAGAGGTCCAAGAACAGCGCAGGGTTGTAGTTCTCGCTGAGCGAGTTGCAGGCTAGCTCGTAGACGCGAGCTAAGTCTCTCGAACCAAAGCGCCTCAGCTGCACGGGTGCTCGAATCCCTTAATGATTCTTAATCCTTACCAGCCCTCTCCATGCAACGATAATTGAAACGGCGGCGAATAGCACTAGGACCCAATCCTGATCGGCACCCTTCACCCTCGGGACGACATGAATCATGAGCAATCGGGAAGCGGTATTGTTGAAGCCATCATAGACCGTCAACCGAAGTGAGTAGTCGCCAGCGCTAAGCTCCGCCCTGTACAGCCGTCCGGTCTGATCGACCTTGCCGTCGTCGAACAAGTCCCATTCCACTCGTGAGATGCCAGACTCATCGCTGCAGTTGCCCGCGCTGACGAGGATTGGCTCTCCCTCCATGACCTCGAGCTTCGATTCCCCGATCTTGATCTCAGGCGGGTCGGGGTCCTCCTTCCAATCGCTCTCGAAAGTACAGGCGAAGAATTCCGCGACCACGGCCGATCGCAGGAGGAGGCCGCATTCGCGGTTCTGCTGTAACGCTGCCAGGTTCCAATTGATGCTGGAGACCAAGACGGCATCGTCGACCACCATACCCTTGTTGTGCAACGTCCCGAACTTCTGATAGCGGGAGACGAGCTTTGCGTGTATCGGCAGACCGAGGCGGTCCCCTACCTGCTCTATCAATTCGACCGCCAGGGTGTTGTTCTTCGTCCCGATCTGATTGTACCACTCATTGTCCAGGAGGACCCGCACCTCCACCCCTCTTTTTGCGGCTTCAGTCAAGGCTGGCAGGAAATAATCGCGCAGGAGCGCCTCTTCGAAATAAAGCTGCTCGACCAGGATCCGGTCCGTTGCCTCAGAAATGATTCGAAGTAACGTCGGCAACGACCAATCCGGCGAGATGACCGCTGTCACATTCGCCTTGGCCTTGATCACGCCCTCCAGATCGAAGGTGCTCTCGTTATACAGTGGAACGAACGCAGATCCAGTCGGGCGGTACTTCTGGATGTCCGGTCGCTTCGAAAGCGAATCGGAATCGAACATCCTCGCGAAGTATTCTGAAAGCTCGTTCGATTCCGCCACAACGCCCCACCCCCGATTGCCATCCAATGAGCTCTCAACTAAGTTCTCTGACATCAATAACAATCGCCTTTCGTCCACCACCATGTACTTGCAGTGAAGGTACGCGAACCTCTTGTATCCCTGATACGATTTAATCAGGTTCACATTTACTCCAGAAGCGCTCAGGACATCCAACGCACCGTTCTCAGCCTTGCTCCTCCCTCCGACCGGTTCTGCCTCGATCAGCAGACTGATTGCGACGCCTCGTTTCGAACAGTTCAGTAGACCTCCCACGACGTATCCGTCGGAGAGCTCGTATATCGCCAAACGGACCGAGGTTTGAGCATATGCTAACTCTCTCAGGACTAGCTCCCTCCCCTGCTCAGGTAGCGTGAACGGTTCCACCGATGCCTCTCCGGAGACTGGCTCGATCTCGGCACGACCGGGGACGATTACTTCCCAGTCGCTGGAACTATTCCTGTCGATCGCATCGATGCGCGTCAATGATTCCCCCCTGCCCGGTTTTGGGCAGGAAACCCCTTGCCACCCAACTCCTGAATAATCAGATGCGCCGTACGCAAGCATGTCGACGATCGATGAGTCCTGTTCGACCAGGAAGACCTCGTCGCCAGAATCGGCGAGGATGAAGCGCCCCTTCTTCACAAGGGAGGGATCGTCGAAGGCGATTGCGTGGTGGCTGTCATGGATACGCTCGAATAGACTGAGGTTGCCGCACACAACCTGCGTTTCACCTGGATAGACATTGAGATGTCCAAAGGTGATGGACCCCTCGCCATCACTTAACTTCATGCCGACAAGGTCTATCGGAGAGCGAGCAAGGTTGCGCAAAGTCACATACTCCATCTCGAATGCTGGCATGATCTCGACTATCATTAAGCCCGGAGGGCTTTGGAATGATGAGGAAAGAGATTCGCCGAACCTCTCATCGAGAGTTGCATCGACATTTGTTCCATCGTCAAGGGATGAGAGGCCATACTGGATGGTGGGGAGGACCAGAATGAAAAACAATGCCAGGCTAGGCCATCTCATCAATTCCAGAGCGGAGGGACTAAGCCTTTTTCCAGTCGGTTACAATCATAATAAATCAATTAGATGAATCGGATGAGGTCGCTCAATGCCTGCCTCTGGTCCTTCGCCTTTACCACGCCAGAAGCCAGCAAGACCCCTTTAGCCCCCAGCTCGATCGCCCTTTTCACGTCATGCCCATTCTTGATGCCCGCTCCGCACAGGACGGGGATGGAAGGTTCGACCTGATGTACCGTCCGGACCGCCTCCACTACGACTTCCGGCTTCGCGTTGGTCACGCTCACGTCCCCTCCGATCAGCTCTGGGGGCTCCACAGCGACCATATCTGGGGCGAAGAGCGCCACCTCGCCCGAGGTGAGGGCGCTGTCCGCGCAGACGCAGGTCTTCAGATCGGCTCTCTTGCACGCTGAAATGACAGCACGAATGTCGTCGAGGTTAAGCCGGTGCTCTGAGTGATTGACCAATGTGCCAACTGCCCCGGTACGGCGGACCATCTCCGCCGTTGTCCAGCCCGTTGCCGATCCTGGGGTCCGATAGTCGACATGCTGTGCCATGACCGGGATCTTTACCGAAGATGCCACTCGGCCCAATTCCACCATTGGAGGGCAGGCGACGATGCTCACGCCCGATGCCTCGGCAACGGCAGCGCAGGTTCTCGCCAACGATAGCGCTCCCTCTCCCTCTACCTCTGGATAGGCCTTGAAGTTCACGATGATGAGTGGAAATCCGATCTCACTCAATGTCTTCCATCCTCTTCGTGAGCTTCTCCAGGACCGCAGGCCGAGTGGTGTACTCCATCTCTTCCGGTCCTAGGATCGAAGGCATGAACGGCCCGTGCTGGCGGATGTAGATCGACGCCTTGACCGCCTTCCGGCGAGCCTCATCCCAAACGCTGCCGGCAAAGAAGTCGACCGGCTTGTGGACGCCTGGGGGTGAGTCTGGGTCCTCGCAGCCCTGCAGCTTGCCGTTGCTAATCTGGAATCCGAGACAGACGATGCGTGGCGGCCCATCGAAGAATGTAGGGTCGGAATCATCGACCGAGCAAGGATACAACGCCCCATAATGGGAACCGCGCATCCATCCAGCGACCAGTGCCGGGAACATGAACGGCTGGAGCACTTCCCCCACCGCTGGGAATCCGCTCTGGCATCGCACCAATGCGACGGGATCGTCCTTGCCAACGTACTTGCCAGCGCAAACGTTCAGCTTCTCCGTACTGACCACCGCTGCGACGTCCAACGATGGGTCCTTTGAGAAGACACGCTTGATAGCATATCTAGTGGTATCGCCGAGCAAGCTGAGGATGTCATAGCTTTCCTCTGGCGCTGACATTACGATCTTCTTGCACTTGAAAACGTCGACTATCTCGAACTTGAATCCCTCGTGGGCGCGCGGGTCGATCACCAATCCAGTTGTGGTGAACGGGTCCATGAAGATGCGGCTCAGCGGCATCGAATATGCCGACGGCTCGGTCTTATCCGCCATGAAGAACAGCACAGGCTCCGATCCACGTTCTGCGATCTCCATCTCCGCCGCTCCCGGTCCAGCCCCTCGGACGTTGCCAGAGAAGGCGTCCTTCAGGATGTCCTGCCCGGCAGCGTAGAGCTTCATGTCCTTGGCGATCTTGGCGGAGCTCTTGAAAGCCTCCCAAGCTAAGCCGTGGACGTCCTTGTGGTTCTCGCCCTTGAAATGGGTCATGTACAAGTTGATGTCGTCCCCGACCCTTGTCACATAGAAGTCGTTTATCGTGCCAGCTTTTACGCCGTCCCGCATGATCTCCTCGCACCTCGCCATCATCTTGGGATGGGGGCGGGAGTGCCCGACTACAGATCCGACGTCAGCTTTGATGACAGAAACGGTAACCTTGTTCGACATGTGGCCTTACCTCACCTTAACGCTTTCATTAATGAAATGGCTATATAAATTACTTCGCCAACCAATAGCCGATTCAATATCAGCAAGCAGTCCTCGATCGCGTCGACTTCGCAGATAGAAGGCTCTTCTGAAGGGCATTCTAAGTAGGATGAAAAGGATTCTCAATATCATGGAAGCTCGAATAGGGGTTTGCGGCATCGCCTGCGAACTGTGCCCGAGGATGACCTCTGGAAAGTGCCCGAGCGGGAGCGTTGGATGCGTCCCGAAGGAGAACCCTTTCTGCCAGGTCGCGACTTGCGCATTCCGAAAGCAGGTAAGGCATTGCTTCGAATGCGGGGAGTTCCCTTGTGAAGTGACAAAGAAAGGCCCGATCGCCTTCGGCTATTGCCAGTTCATTTCCGGAAAGGAATGATCATTTGCTTCGAAACGGAGCTTTGCCTGTGCTCCGTTCCGATTGTATGATTATCATAATACCCGGTCCGATCTGAATCTGGATCGAATGCGATCGATTTTGCTTCAGCCAACGACTATCGCGTTAACTGGACAGGC
>PMBU01000026.1:12048-12368 GCA_003153895.1 Methanomassiliicoccaceae archaeon
TCGTTATAGCATAATCCGCAAGCGGTGCAGGCATCCTCGTCGATGGTGACTTTGACCGACATAATGCCCAGTATTGAAAGCTCCGTATTATAAGTTTGTCGGATTCCCCGCGTCAGTCTAGAATAAATCTCCCAGCTCCTGCGAGTGACCCTTTCCCATCGGCTTAAATATGCACCCAACATTTCCGAAATGAGGTTCAAGCCATGTCTACAGAGGCACCGGTCCGTGACTCAAGGTCCATCACTTCGGCTGATTTCGAGAACGAGGTCGAGATCGACGGCTGGGTCCAAGAGATCAGAGCCTTGGGCGGAATAGCATTC
>PMBU01000134.1 GCA_003153895.1 Methanomassiliicoccaceae archaeon
TTCGAGATACGCATGGAGAAGATCCTGCGCATGGCGATCAGGGGAGCGAGTGGTGGTAAGTTTGAGAACGTGCGCATGGTCGACGAGGAGAAGGCTTATTTCGAGCACGTTTTCACTTTGACAAAGAAGATCCGGGCGCGAGAGATCGACCCCATCAAGGGGCAGAAGGAAATGGAATTCCATGCGCTGAAAGTGCCCGAAGGTGCAGGAAGCGATCAAGGCGATCAAGGAGTTGTATCGGCGAAGGCGGTTGAAGTCGGCTCGAATCCAATCCCAATGGAATCGATAAGCAAGGGAGCTTTGGTCGAACCTGTAAGACAGACGGCGATCGATGTTCCCGCAAAAGCAATGCCGCCATTGTCGATGGTATCACAAACCGCATCGCCAATTCCAGATGTTACCGAAGCGAAACAAGAGTCAAAGGACCTCCTGGTCCTGCGCATTCTGGAAGATATTCCATCTTTCGCCGGACCGTTCGGCAACTATCAGCTGAGGCGAGAGGACGTCGCCACCTTACCCGCCGGCATCGCAAGAGCATTGATCAAACGTGGCAAGGCGATCGAGATTGCGGTCGCGAGGACCTGAGCCCTCCGATAATGATGCACCATCCAGATAGTGGATTTTTTCTCACTTGATCGAGCCATCGGTTCGATATCTTTATTAGTACCAACCTTATTTGCCCGAAACACGGGCCCGTAGCTCAGCTAGGTGGAGCAATCGGCTCTTAACCGATGGGTCGTGGGTTCGAATCCCACCGGGCCCGCCATCGGAATATCCCTATATTTTTATTTCAATTCAAAATATATTGCAACGAGGACCAAAGTTCCTAACTTTCCTTTTAGAGATCAGATGGATTATTTTGGTTTTGTGATGATGGATTCGTTATTGGTAGGCGCCTCATTTAGGCCAGCAAGTTTAGATTCTTCCCGAAAAGCCTTGATTTTTTCGTTGATACCAGCTATTTTGCCCTTGCCATAAGCATACTGCATCAGCCCCCAGAATCCTAAGATAAGCGAGGGAAGGAGAAGGAAAATCCAGGAAGACGAAAGATTAAGTGGCAACAGTGCGAGCCAAAGCAACCCAAGGGAAGCAGAAAAGAGAAGCATGATCGCGCCGAGGAGTACGAGTCTATCCTAGCCTGCATATTGGGATTCGACATCGATTAGATTAATTAAATCCTCAATAGACCTGGGCATTCAATTTCACCACAATTCAAACGGCTTTTAGTTAAAATAAGATTGCCATCGCTAATGCTTCTATCAAGACGCAGTAAAGTTCAGGCTTTGCGAGTTGGGTATTATTCTTGGGGTTTGACTCCCACCGGCCCCGCCATCGGATTCACCAGTTGGGCGCGACAATGCTTCAATGAAAGACACATCATGTCTTTCCTTGTTTTCGGCTTTAATTAGAACAAACATGACTTTTCGACAAATATCGCATTTCAACCCGATTTCAGGTCAATCTAGCTGTTGTTGCCAAATACTGTCGGGCCATTCTTGTCAAGGGAGCATTTTTTCCCTTCTGATGAGCCTGCTCGACAAGACCAACAATAATATTGAAACAGCACCCGCAAGAATTGGGATGGCCAGGTCGACCAAGACGCCGATATCGTATGAAAACGCTTGAATGTAAAACGTGGGTAGGATCAATAAGCCGCCTAGTGACTAAGCCAAGGGGACTATTGGCATTGCCGCCCACTGACCTCTGCAACGAGCTGAATGCGATCATTGCCATTGTGACAAAAGAAACGACGGAAAGACCGAACCCTGCGATCAGCGTCAGCCATGCCAGGTCATGAAGTATGTAGGCTTCTGCCCCTTCAACAATATCCAGTATCATGGTGACGCTAAGCTCGACAGTGAATAGAATGAGCCCCAGCAAAAGCGCGGCTTTCAGGTAACGCTTGAAAATATCGCCTTGATTCCAGCCAAGCGAGATCAGATACTCCAAGACCCCATTGTTCTTGTCATAGACGAATAGCAAGCTAACTGGCGTTGAGAATATGAAAATACCTAGTACCATGAACGGTACAGCAAGAAGAACAAGGATTGCCAGCGCGTCGGAATAAAAAACGGGGAGGACGTCGAATGCAAAGAGCCCGATGGCGGCAAGGACGATTCCCATTCCAGATTGTACCTTGTTCAACTTGAGGCTTCGTTTAGCAAAGATCAGAGTACTATTTGGCATCGTGCTTTGCCTCCTTCTTTGGCGTCTTTTTCGCCTCTAAAACAGGCGTCTCGAAGAATCCTTGCAGTGGATTATCAAGCGGACGCGTCTCAGTGACCTGCACACCGTTCTCGACCAATTTCTTGACGGCGAGCCCTACCTCTTCGGGGCTCGACACATTCAAAACGAAGTAGTCGCCCTCGCGTTGGACATCAAGGATTTTAGAGATGTCCTCTGAGGCCTTGATCCCTACTCGGTACTGCTTCGGCTTTATGTTCGAGATCTTATCGAACAATGTAAGCGAACCATTCTGGATCAAGATCAAGTAGGTGCCAATATCGGTCGCTTCATAGAGATTATGCGAAGAGTAAAGAATGATCTTGTCCTTGCTCAGTTTTAGAATAATATCTCTAATCTCCTTTGAAACGGAGGGGTCTAAGTTCGCAGTCGGTTCGTCCAGCAAGAGCAAATCGCTTTCGTGAAGGAACACCTTTGCCATGGCAGCTCTCTTCTTCTGTCCCTGTGAGAGATCGGAGAACCTCTTGTCCTTCAGCTGTTCGAGATCCAGCAGTTCGATCGCCTTGTCGAGATCTCCCCCTCCAATATCGGAGTAGAACTTTAGCCCGTTGTAAACGGTCATCTCTTCGGGCATTGCGTTGTACTGCGAGAGATAGCTCATTCTTTTCCTAGCTTCACCTGAAGTAGTTGTGTTCTGGTCGTCGAGAAGGATCTTCCCGCTATATGGCTCCAGTATACCAGCGATCGTCCTAAACAGGGTCGTCTTGCCCGCACCGTTGGGCCCCAGGACGACATATATTGAAGGCTCCTTCAATACCAAGCTAATGTCATGCAAGACGACCTGCTTGTTGTAGCCGGAAGTTACATTGTCCAATTCTAAAGAATGCAATTCTTGTCACCTATTTCGCCTGGGCACATTGCCTGCCGATTTCTCTCTGACGGCCAGTAACCAATTATGATATATTTATTAATCCGTCCAGGAAACAGAACGGCTCTCTCTTCAGTTCCAAAAGACGAAGCGTGAATCCTCGAAGCCGCGGCGATTTTGGTGTTGCCTTTTCGATTACATTCTCGATTCCATCCCCACATGCCCGATATCGGAATATCTAGTGCTCCCAAAAATCCGTTTAATAACGCCCGCTTTTTGCACTATCTTCATTGCTCAAATCGCCCTTGCCTGGACGAGATAGTCAAGTTGATTGATTGCTCGAGCCCTATTGACAATAATAGAATATTCTAGTGAAAGAATCGCAAGGAAAGGACTGGCCATGTTAGCGAGGTTCATACAGTCGCACCAATTGAGAATTACCAACCGTATTGCATCTTTCTAACGAAGGCACGATAGAAGACCCTGAAGTCCTCGCTCTTCATCAGTTCCCCCATCACTCTTGTCATGCTCATCCCATGTCTGAAAGGTTCCATTAATTCTCTCAGTTCGTCGTTGGTCTGGTCTCTAATGAGCAGGTATGAGTTGAGGAACGAAAGGTCGGCTTGATAGGATTGATCCCACATCTGCTGATATTCATGGAGATCCCCCGCGGCTATGGCTTCTGCAGCCACATATCCAGCCTTAAGGGAATTTCTTATTCCGGAGAAGGTCACAGGATTGGCTTGACATGCGGCATCACCAACCAAGCATGCTTGGCCATTAACTATTCTGTCGAGATGACCTACCGGTATCGATCTCCCATGGACATCAACGACATCCTCTGGAGGGTCATCTGTGCCGAATGGAAAGCCCACCTTTGAAAGGTTGCCTGAAGGAAATTCCCATCGATACTTGCCACGGTACCTTTCATCAAACTTAAATCGCAGACTATTGTCCATTGGCTTATCGATCAAATACTGGATTACCTTCATATATGCAATTGGCTCAGAGTGAAAGACGTCCCTTCTAATGACAGAATGAGCTCCGTCAGCTCCAACAAGGTAATCGCACGAATATTCATCTTCAGATATCTCAACAGTGAAGCCGCTGCCGGAGTGTCCGATCTTTGATACTCGTCCACTCCCTATTTCCCCACCCTTTACCGTGAAGGATTCCCGCAGCTTCGATATGAGCTTCTCCCTATCGATTATCAATCCATCTATTTCGGAATCGATTGNNCCCGAGATCTCCAAACCGGTCTCCATTAATCCCTTTCTACTGATCCCTTCGGCGCACATCTGGTGATATTTTGAAAAACTCGAATCGTTCCTTCCTTCTATCAGCAGAGCGCTAGTTATCTTCTGGTTGAACATGAGATGATGCGCCACTGACGAACCAGCGGGTCCACCGCCAACGATTATGACACTATAATGTTTCACGCAAGATTCTCCTTCTTGTTATTTGAATCGATGTCTCTTTGGCATCATGCTCATGATGCCATACGTTGGGAATGGCTTAATTCTCTTGATAATTGGAATATGACTCTTGAGAAGATTAAATGCCAATTTTTTTTACGAGACGTTAATAAAATAATGATGAAATCTCTTTGAAATCATCTTGGATCCTGGAAATAATGCACATCGGATTATTGGGCATTTGGCATTGAATTGAATCCATGGAGTTCAGCTTTGACCATACCTATCTAGGCTCGCCATCGAATCTTCAAATTGGTCGCAAAAACGTATACCTGAACAACCTTCTTGACTTCTCGACGTTCGATGTGCGGAATGGTCTTTTCGGAAATCTTATATTCTAATATTAATCCTCGAAACCTTCGCTGGAGGCAAGGCATTGTACTTCTTCGCCTGCTTGGAAGCATCGAAAGCAGACCAGAGAAGAATGGCCATGAAAATCGCCCAGAATACCATTGCCGTAATGACGTAGGTGATGGTCTCGAATCTTGATTCAGTGAATACCATGGAGAGGGAGACCCAAGCGAACGTTCCTACGAAGAAGCCAACGAAAAGCAAAATGATTCCTTTTACAATTCGCTTCGTATAGAAATGCCCTAACCCTATGATGCAGAAAAATCCCGGAACGAAGGCCAAGAGGAAAGCCAATCTGGCGCTCTTCTGAAGGTATGAGGGCAGAGGGGAGACCTCCTGAACGATTGGAGGCGGTCCTTGAACCGGAGGTTGGGGAGCTACGATCGGTTGAGGCGGAATATATCTCACAACTGGTTGCCCGGCACGATGTCCGCACATCGGGCAGAACTCGCTGTATGGAACATCCCTCGCTCCGCAATTGGGGCAGAACAAAACTGGTTGCTGGGGAGGTGGATTACTGCCAGCATTGCTGACAGGTATCTTATGTGCAATGGGAGGCGACGTTTCGCCTGGTGATCCACGTTCTACTCGGCGGTTCATTGAGCTTATATCAAATGAGGCGTCGATAGGCATCTTCCACTCTTTCTTGACATAATCCAAGGTTGCCTCGACATCTTCCTTGCGTCTTACACCGAAGAAGGTGATCATTCCTTTATGGTCCTTGTAACTCAATACAAGATAGGGTCCACCCTCGAGCTTCTGCCACGTGGCAGAGGACTGCATGATGGCTATCTTCTCTTTAGTTATGAATGGCCGTCTGCCGGTGAGTTTATGAATCCAGGCTTTTGGTGGCTCAAAGCCATTGCTGTAAAGTGAGATTGCTCCCATCGATTTACTGAACATGTATTGGACAGTCAGGTCGGACGCGATCCCCATGAAGACCAGCAGAATCGGGAAATATATCTTGAACCAAACTGAAAGGTCAATGCCTGAGAATATGATGAAAACAACAATTGGCATCAGGATTGTTATCAGTAAATCCACGATTAGAGTGATCTTCCTGCCACGAAGGCTTTCATTCACCGGGTCCAAGATTCGAATGAACATGCCCCGTTCATAATAGTCCATCAAATCACCGCATCCTCATCCCGGAGCGGGAGGTGAGATGTTTAAGATTTCGTTATTGAACACAACCGACCAATATGCGCGAAGTGTTCATTCCTAGACACTTGTCTAAGGTTCCATCGTATGATGTGTAACAACAGTACTTTTAAGATTAGAACCGGCATTGACTGTGCCCGTTGAGGGCTACGCCATCGAGGGGGCCGCGTCCTTACCATCAGCAGGATGCGCGCGATGATCAGCGGACTGCGGCAGGTGGGGGGTGCTTCGGATGAACGGGTGCAAAATCACGTTAGGTATTGGTTGCGGAAGAATGACACCAGATGTCGATAAGAAGGTGCTGACGTGAACGCGAGTTCTGACCCTCTTCATCAGATGGCATCAGACTCCTCTTCAGTTCAAACAGCCACCAACTCTTCCTCAATTCCCGAAGCAATAGTTGACCCATGGAAGACTCAATTCGGCGCCGATGCTCTCTTCCCTTTGGCGAATGAAGGGAAGGGCGGAGAATTGGCGCAGGCGATCGAGAGCCTGAAGATCCCCGATCTCAGGGTTATTTCAGCAAAGGGTTGGCGTGCTCTTTATTCCCGAGACCAGGCAGATGTGCCAGACCTGCTCCGTGATGTGCTATTCAAAAGCATGCCAGGCGTCGTGGTCCAACCCTTTTCCATTGACGCCGTCACCAAAGTCTTGCGCTTCGCATCTTCAAGAAAACTACCAATCATCGTTAGGGGCGCGGGCTCTTCACCGTTCGGCGGCTCGATGCCAGTCAAAGGCGGCATTGTGATGGACATGAACGCCATGGACCGGGTGCTCGATTTCGATGCAGCGAAGGGACTAGTCAAGGTCCAGGCCGGGATGAGATGGTCCGATCTCGACTGGTTCCTCGAAAAGTACGGTCTGATGCTGCAGTCTTCCCCATCCAGCCGGTTCTCGACGGTTGGCGGATGGGTCGCCACCGGTGGCATTGGTATCGGCAGCGTGTCCGGTGGGCATCTGAGCCGCTGGGTCAGCGAGCTTGAGGTCGTCACTTCCGATGGCCAGGTTCGAATTCTCCATCCTTCGGATAAGATGTTCAGATCGCTCTTCGGTAGCGAAGGACGGCTCGCGGTCATCGTCTCGGTGACCCTGAAGGCGCGTCCCAAGCCGAAGGCGCCATTCCCCGCTCTGGTGTTCTTCGATGACCAGGCGAAGGCGCTCAGGTACGCGTCCTTCCTGGCACAAGCGAAGACCACACCGCTCGATCTCACCTATTACAGCCCCGGGAAATTCGAGGCGTTCAACCGCATCCTAGGCCGGTCGCACTTCCCCGCCAAGCACGCCGTCATGTGGTGCTATGAGAGCAAGGATGCCGTCCCCTCATGCACGGCAGTGCCGTCGGGGGCGAAGCGCGCCGAGACCTATCTTGCCAGCCTAATCTGGAACGAGCGCTTCTTCCCCATGAAGTTTCGCAAGCTCGGGCCGGGACTCATGGGCTCCGAGGTCATGGTCCCGAAGGAACATCTTACCGAGGTCGTCTCCCAGGCCGACATCGTAAGCCGCCATCACGGTCTCTCCCCGCTCATGGAAGTGCACTTCATGCCAGGCGGGGACGGGCTCCTTCTTACTTACTATACTACTGACCAAGCGAAGATGATGCGGTATACCATAGACTCGTTCCGTGGGCTGTTGATCAGCAGCGCTCTGATGGAAGCGGGCGCAAAGCCCTATTCCCTCGGCGTTTGGAACAACATGTTCTCCGATCAGGCCGAGGAAGGAGATCTGGTCGAGGCCAAGGCTGAGCTCGATCCCGCCGGCATCATGAACCGTGGGAAGTACCCGCGCCTGAAGGGCCGACTCGGCGGATTGCCCGCGGCCATGTTCTCGCCAGGGGTCCTGGGCAGCGCGCTCCGGCTGGTGAACCGGGCCGGGATGGTCTCCACTCCAGCGATAAAGATGGTCGCCACGGCGAAGGCGTTCGACCGTCAGGGCGACGACATGCTCCTCAGGACCGCGGACGAATGCTCCATGTGCGGCGCCTGCGTCGGCGTCTGTCCCGCGTACCTTCTGACCAAGGACGAACGCGTCACGGCCCGAGGCAAGCTCCTCGCCGCCCGCCAGTTCGTGCTCGATGACGACATCTCCAAGGAGCATGCGCACCGCATCTTCCTCTGCATGCGCTGCAAGGCCTGCGAGCAGGTCTGCCAGTCGAAGCTTCATTTGATCGAAGCGTACGACGAGATCGAGAAGCGTTTGGAGAAGAAGCACGGCAAGGATGACGAGGAGATTAAGCGCTTCGTGGCTTTGGCCGAGCAATCGCCTGCCTATGACGCATTGGTCGAGCGGGGCTTGGTGCTCGGCGCGCCGGCCAAATCCGTCCAAGGAGGCAAGTGAGATGTACGAGCGCTACCACGTCCCGAAGAACGAGATGCCTCCGTTGGGCGAGCCGTTCTCCAAATCATCCGTCATCAGGGACGCCCGCTGCATGAACTGCGGCCGTTGCAAGGACGCCTGTATCTACACCGTCCACGAGCGGTCCGCGACGGACCCAAGGGTCATGGCCGATCCTAAGAGCTACCTCTGCAAGAACTGCTTGCGCTGCGTCGAGGAATGTCCGCAGCGCGCGCTTTCGGTCGAGCTCTCGAAATCCTACCTGGAATTGGGAGGAGGGCTTTGGACGCCGCAGCGCGTCGTCACCATCTGGAACGAGGCATGGACCGGCAAGATCCCGGTCTTCGGCGCCGGCTACCGCGGCATGTTCTCCGGAACGGGGTACGATTCCATGTGGACCGACATGTCCGAGATCGTCCGACCCACCAGGGATGGCATCCACGGCAGGGAGTTCATATCCACCAGCATCGACCTGGGCAAGAGGGTCGACTATCTGGAGTTCGATGCGTCGGGCAAGCTGACCACCAAGATGCCTAACTTCGTAGAGATACCGATCCCCATGATACTGGACCTCACCAGGCTCGATCTCGCCGCGCCGGCGAAGAAGGGGCTAATGCAGGCGGCGAAGGCGCTCGGGACATTGTTCATCGCGCCGGCGGAAGGCGATCTGCCGAACGGCAGGAACGGCTCGATGGTGCCGGCGTTCTCCGCTGGAAAGACCTCGGCGAGGCCCGAGCTCCCCGATCCGAAGATGGTCGAGATGGAATACTCGCCCGATTGGGCCTCGGACCTGAAGGCGCTCAAACAGCGCTTCGGCGTGCCCGTCGGGATCAGGGTGCAGGCAAGGAGCGGCATCGAGAAACTGGCGGTCGAGCTGGCGTCGTCCGAGGCGGACATCATCCATTTACTTTACGACGAGCAGAGCAAAGAGNNGAAGGCAGGCTGGCCAAGGATTCGCTGCTGGCAGTGAACCGCGCATTGGCGAACGCATCGCTCCGAGAGAGGGTGAGCATCATCGCCGGAGGCGGACTGGCCGCAGCCGAGCACGTGCCAAAGAGCCTGCTTTGCGGCGCCGATGCGGTCACGATGGAGCGGGCGCTGAAGGTGGCGCTGGGCTGCCATGCATGTGCCGATTGCAACAAGGACCGCTGCACCGTGGACCAGAACGGCATCACGTCCGATTGGTCGAAATGGAGGGCGGTGAACCTGGTCGGAGCGTGGCGCGACCAGCTCCTGGAGATCATGGGCGCCATGGGCGTTCGGGAAGCGCGCCGCCTAAGGGGCGAGAGCGGGCGGGCGATCTTCTACGAGGAGACGGAGAAGGACGCGTTCGCCGACATCAAGGGAGGCGCCTAGAATGGCCACCAGTTTCTTCGAAGCTACACCAGAGGATGATCTGAGCCAGGTGCCGCCGCAGCTGCTCAAACGGATGAGCCGCTACCGGGTGACGAGGGCGAGCACATGCATCAACTGCGGGCTCTGNNTTACTGCGTCAAGAACTGCCCCACTGGATCGCTATCGGTCGACGCGAACCCGGTATTCGCCAGCATGGGCGATCCGCGCTGGACCGCGGAGATGATATTGGGAACGTGGAAAATGGCGGAGAGCGGCGAGCCGCTCCCGTTGGACCACCCAGCGAACGTCGGCGCCTCGGGCGGCGGGTTCGACCGCATGTCGTTCGCGCTTCCTCCGATGAAGGGCAAGTTCGATCCGCTGTCGATTTCCACCGCCATCGACCTGAACCACCGGAAAGAGGGAACGAAGATTCGCATCCCCATCCCTGTGTACGGAGGCGGAATGTCCTTCGGTTCGATCAGCCAGAGGACCATGCTCGCTCGGGCCATGGCCGCGAAGGAGCTTGGGACCTTCACCTGCACCGGCGAGGGCGGCTATCCCGAGCTGCTGATACCGTTCAAGGAGAACGTCATCACGCAGATCGCCACCGGCCTGTTCGGGGTGAGAGAGGAGACGATCAAGCGCGCCCCGATCATCGAGTTCAAGTACGCTCAGGGCGCGAAGCCAGGTCTGGGAGGGCATCTGCTCCATGAGAAGAACACGCCCGAAGTGGCGAAGATGAGGGAGGCAGTCCCGTTCACCAATCTGTTCTCGCCGTTCCCGTTCCATTCCGTGTACTCGGTCGAGGACCACAAGAAGCATTTGGACTGGATATCGTCCGTAAACCCGAGCGCGCTGCTCGCGGTGAAGGTCTCCACGCCCAACGACGTGGAGATGGTGGCGGTCGGATCATACTTCGCTGGCGCTCATATCGTTCACTTGGATGGAGGTTATGGCGGAACCGGCGCGGCGCCGGAGATCGCCAAGAAGAACATCGCCATGCCGATCGAGTACGCCGTCCCGAAGGTGCACCGCTTCCTGGAGAAGGAAGGCATCCGGGAGGACGTCACGCTCATAGCGAGCGGCGGCATCCGCACCGCCATGGATGTGGCCAAGGCCATCGCGTTGGGCGCTGACGGCGTCGTGATCGGCACCGCCGAGCTCGTCGCCCTGGGTTGCGTGCGCTGCGCCAACTGCGAGAGCGGGCGTGGCTGCCCCCGCGGCATCGCTACAACAGACAAAGAGCTGGAGCAGCTGAACCAGATACCGATATTGGCTCGCCGGTTGACAAACCTATATCGCGCATGGCAGCTGCAATGGTGCGAGCTGCTCTTCCGATTCGAAATGAACGACATCAGACAGCTAAGGGGCCGGATGGACCTGCTCCGATACGAAGGCACCCTAGGGAGGATGTTGCCATGAGCGATATCAAAGCGTTATTGGATTCCAGAAGGAAGTTGCAAGAATCGCCGTTCAAGTACATTCCGCAGGAGGCGGAGGGAGGATGCGGCGTCGTCGGCCTGGTCGCCTCTCGCCCGATCCGCGGATCGCATATCCTGTCCCCGTTGCAGCAGATGCACAATCGGGGCAACGGGAAAGGGGGTGGCATCTCCGCCGTGGGCCTGGTCCCGGAGCAGCTGGGTGTTGACAAGAAGACACTGGAGCAGGACTACTTGGTGCAGGTCGCCTACCTCAAGGAGGATGTCAGGGAGGAGCTGGAGAAGGAGTTCATCTTCTCCACCTACGACGTTCAAGCCTCGAACCGCGTTGCGACCAGCGACGATCCCGCTTTGCTGGCGCGACTGGAGGTCACGCCTCCGGTGGTGCATCGCTACTTCTGCCGGGCGAAGAAGGACGTGCTCGATCGCTTCATCCTGGAGAACTCGCTCAGCGATATCGACCGAAGGCACGCGGAGGACGAGCTGGTATACCAGACCAGCTTCAGGATCAACAAGAAGTTCTATGCTGGCTCCACGATGTCCGCCTTCGTCATGTCCCACGGCCGGAACATGCTCATCATGAAGATCGTCGGCTATGCGGAGGACGTCATCCACTACTACAAGCTTGAGGACTTCCAGGCGCATATGTGGATCGGGCATCAGAGGTACCCGACCAAGGGGCGGGTATGGCATCCTGGCGGAGCGCATCCGTTCATGGGCCTGGACGAGGCGCTGGTGCACAACGGCGACTTCG
>PMBU01000095.1:0-10483 GCA_003153895.1 Methanomassiliicoccaceae archaeon
TCGACGATCTTCTGCATCCGACTGTTCGGATTGTCCATTGTCGAGAGAAAGTCGTTGAAGCTGGAGATGTGGTGGTTAACGATGCTTCTCTCTTTGAAATAGAGTTCTACCAAATCACGCAAAGGGATCACCCACGGACCAAACGATAAGCAGTTGCAACCTCGGAAGTACGGCTCTGGCGGACGACCTTGATGACTCGCCCCTCCTTGATCGGACCGAACTTCTCCTCGAGCAGACGGATGCATGGATCGCTGCGGCGGATCTTCGGAAGCTGATCTTTGTCTACCTTCAACTTCTTCAAGACCTCCTTCGCCTCCTCGTCGCTCAACAAATAATGAGCCGGCACCAGCGCGTGCTTAAATACATTAAACTGAACCTCATCGCCCAAGAATCTCACCTCTCCCCCGCAATCGCCGTCGCTAATAAGCTCTTCACACTAAGTAGTGGCCGTATAAAAATGCATCGAAAGCCTGTTCTCGAGTTCGTGCCTTCCATGTACTCCCTCACCTACCTAGCGGGCCCGCGGGGATTTTCGATGCCTCGGGATTACCGGCGGCCTTTCGAACCCCGGACCATCTGGTTAAAAGCCAGGTGCTCTTTCTAGGGACGCACGTTCTCACGGTCGTCCTACCTAGCTGAGCTACGGGCCCATGGCAAGTAAGTCTCCGGCGTTGCGGAGGACGGAGAAAGGAGCACCATTATTTAAACGTTATTGATGATCCGACTGGCTACCACACGCGAGCAATTGAGGAGCTATTACTGCGGCCTCATCTATTCATTAATTGTATATACAGAGGCTTGGGCTTCGAAAATCCACAGCAAGGAAAAGGACAGACCTGTTGATGGATGCTGGCCATGGGATCATCCTGCAATAGCTCGCAGCAGGGCCGCGCGGAAGGCCGGTCACGTATTTATACATGAAGCATAATCTCGCCCTCGGCGAAGCATATGGAGAAAGAAAAGATCTGCAGTTCCTGTGGGGTAAGATTGATCGGCAAGAGCACGACGTTCTTCCCCTGTCCTATGTGTGGTCAGACGGAGATTGGGCGCTGCCCGAACTGTCGCGACCAGAGCGTAAAATACACCTGCTCCAAGTGCGGGTTCATCGGACCTTAGAGGGCTTATCATGGGCAAGGTGGCGGCGACGTACAATCTTATGCCAGATGGAACTTCCATCGACATGGAGGCCTTGAAGGCCAAGATGCCAGGGATCGTTCCAGAGGGCGTCACGATATTGAAGGGCGAGGTGAAGCCTTTCGCCTTCGGCCTGAAGGTCCTGGACATCACGTTCCTGATGAACGATTCCGAGGGGATCATGGATCGGCTCGAAGAGAAACTGCGCTCGATCGAGGGGATTCAGGGCGTAGAGAGCACCCAGGTTACCTTGGTCTGAACCATTTCGCGATTTTTTCTTAAGCACATCGGGCACGTAAGGCGCCAAACGAACCAAGCCTGTCGCCTGAAGAGCTTTTTTAGCCCGCATGCTATGCATCGACAAGAGCGTCATATGCCCCGACTAGTTCTTGTTGACGGCTACATAGACGAGCCGGCGTCATTGGGAGTGCCACCTTACAGCTCGCCGCAGATAAGGGCGGTTTTTGGTGCTGCCAGAGATGTTGGTGCGGATGTCATATTGCTCAACATCGACGACATCCGCAGAGGGAAAAAGGTCCCTGACTGCGACGTCCTGGTCGTTCTATCCGGATGCGCCGTGCCTGGACGCTACCTCAGGGGGAACCCCGCATCCGAGAGGGAGATAGCGGAGCTGGCATCCCAAGCTAGGGCCTCGTTCCGCATCCTTGGCGGACCTGCAGCATTGGAGACGAATAAGTCCCTCAAAGCAATATTCGACTTGGTAGCCGATGTCGATGCGGCCGTTGCGACCAATGAGGTCGTCCGTGGCGATGGACCAAGCGGAAAATGGCGGACCATCGAACAATGGAACCGCTGGATGACCCTTGGGGCGGAAAGCGTGCTTGGCCATCCCGATTTCCCTCAGCCCTTGATCGCCGAGCTGGAGACATATCGTGGTTGCATCCGATATCGGAGCGGGGGGTGCTCGTTCTGCGTCGAGCCGTTGAAGGGCAAGCCCAGCTATCGCCAGCCAGATGATGTCATCGCCGAGGCGAGGAGGCTGCACGAGCTCGGTGTGAGGAACTTCCGCATAGGAGCACAGACCTGCATCGTTTCTTACTTGGCACGGAGCAATGGGACCGAGACCCCGGTTCCCAACCCTGAGGCGATAGATCGATTGCTATCCGGCATAAGATCGCTGGGAGTCGACGTTCTCCATCTGGACAATGCCAATCCAGCCGTCATCGCACAGCACCCGAAAGAGTCGAAGCTCGCGATGGAGACCATGGTGCGTCATTGCACCAGCGGTAACGTGCTCGCGCTCGGGTTAGAAAGCGCCGACCCGAAGGTAAGGAAGGCCAACAATCTGAATGCCAGCGCGGAGCAGGCTTTGGACGCGATCCGGCTGATCAATGAGGTAGGAAGGGAGCGTGGACCGAACGGCCTGCCATATCTCCTTCCCGGCGTCAACTTCATAGTCGGATTGGACGGCGAGGACCCCTCCTCCTTGGAGATGAACCTGGAATTCCTCCGACAGGTAAGGAAGGAGGACTTGCTGCTCCGCCGCATCAACATCCGACAGGTGATGCCCATAAGGCGGACGTTCGAGAGCGATGTGAGCCATTCGCAGTTCCTGAGCTTCAAGAAAACTGTCAGAGAGGAGATAGACTCCCGGATGCTGCGCGACCTGGTCCCAGTCGGCACCCGGCTCACCCGGGTGTTCACGGAGATGCGCGAGGGCAAGCACACCTTCGGCCGCCAGATCGGGACGTACCCACTGCTCATCGGATTCAACTATCCTCTTCCCTTGAACCAGTTCGTGAACGTGAAGGTGGTGGGATGGGGCTTCCGCAGCATCACCGCGGTGGAGCATCCATTGCACATCAACTCCTGTCCGATCGCCGCCATGGAATCATTGCCCAGCATCGGCAATAAAAGGGCGGTGCGGCTGTTCCGAAAGCGACCTTACCATTCGATCGAGGGTGTGGAGAAAGCGTTGGACGAGCCCAGACTTGCCAATGAAATGGCGGAATTCATCGATTTCGAGTGACGGGGATTGTAGCCTGCAATCTTTTATTCCTTCAGTGAGCTAACGAGATTCAGATGGAGATCAAGCAGCTCGCCCGCTACCCGTTCGTCAAGCCAGCCTCCGAGCTGATCAAGCAAGAGAACATTTCCCTTGAGGAATTGATCACCCACCAGGCATTCTCCGCTGCCCGCCAGCGCGGCAAGCGGCGCATAATCGATTCGGTGGAGAAGGCCCAGGTGCTGGACGCCAAGCTGACCAGCAAGGAGGATATGCTTCAGGAGATCCTGAGCTATGCCATGGCCCGGATACTCGTCTCCAGCGTTGGGGACGGCTTCCTGATCCGCCGATATGCGCTGGCCGAGGCGAAGACGATCTATGATCACCTTCAGACCGAACCGATTGACCGAGTGATGGAGATAGCGGCGGAGCTCGGCGTCGACGCGACCCTGGAAAGGAATATCCCGAGCATGCATTTCGCCGATTTCCTCCGTTATACTTCTGGGATCCGCAACCGGGAGTGGAAACTGGTCAACACCGAGGTCAAGCATGGGCTGGTGTCCTTGCCGAAGATCAAGTTCGCCAGGGTGCTGGAAGAGGCGTTTCACGATAAGATCGAGGATGAGCTCCCCTTGCCCGTAGCCGATTGGATGCTCACGGCCTTGAAGGACGATATCCAGGAGCTGAAGAACCTAGCTGAGCAGATGAAGGACCGCTACAAGGTGGAGGGCTTCGGGGAGATCGATGCGGAGAGCTTCCCGCCCTGCATCCGCCGACTGGTCGCCATGGCGCGGTCGGGCGAGAACATTTCCCATCCAGGTAGATTCGCGCTCACCTCCTTCCTCTTCTCCATCGGGCTGTCGAGGGACGAGATACTGGCGATCTTCGCCTCCTCGCCGGACTTCGACGAGTCCAAGACCCGTTACCAGATAGACCACATCACCGGCGAGATATCCGGAACGAAGTACACGCCGCCGGAGTGCTCCACCATGAAAAGTTTCGGCAACTGCCATAATATCGACGAACTGTGCCGCCAGGACTGGGTGAAACATCCCCTCATTTACTACCGAGCGAAAAGCCGCCGTCGCAGGAAGCAACCTGGGGCGAAGACCACTGCGCAAGCGAGCACCGCAAAAGAAGGCGAGAAGGCGGTGGCGACGAATGCCCCTACTTGAGGACGCGATAGGTGGTCCAGGCGCGCTGCAATGCCGTGATGTTCCCCACCACTGCGAACCAGATCATCATGATCTCCAGGAAGTTCGTCTGGATGACGACGAGGTCCAAGGATGAGCTGCCAGTGGTCAGAAGGACATATTGCAGGATCGGCATCGCTATCATCAGGACCATCCGGTCCGCCCTTCCTAGGATGCCTCCGTAATGGCGACCGGCGCCGACCGCCTGGGCCTGCGTTCCCATATAGCTGGTAAGCAGGACGCCGACAATAGCGACGATCCCGATGACTGGATTGCACCAGCTGCTGATAGCCACCGAGCCGATCAGGAGGACGTCGGCATAGCGGTCAAGTACGTGATCGACGAAGTCGCCCTTCTTCGATGCCTTTCCTGAGAGCCTGGCCACCTTTCCGTCCAATCCGTCGAAGAAGCCACTAACGAGGACCGTCAGCGCTGCAAGTATCAGCAGCAGGTGCCATTGGTCCGAGAAGAATAACATTAGGCTGGCGAGAACGGCGATCACCAGGGCGAGCGATGAAATGGTGTTGGGGCTGACGTTCCTCAGCAATCGGGCGGTCGGGTCCAATATGAAATCCACCCGATTCCGCTTCGAATCTAATACCATGCCAGCACCTCCTCGCTCCAATCAACATGACCTGGCTCGTACTTCTGCCTTTCTCCATCGAGGACCTCCTCCACCGCATCTGCCACCTGACCCACGTTCAGGGCGGTGGTGTCTATCTCGCAGACCGGAGTGCCGCTTTCCATCGCCTCGACCAGGATGACGTCGCATCCCTCCGCCTCCACGTTCTCCGCTACCTTCTTCTTATTGTAACCGCGGCCTTCGAGCCTGGTTTTCAATATCGAGGGCCGGCAGCGCAGGACGATGATCAGATCGACCGTTAGGAAGTGGGTCAAGTGCCCCAAATATATACGGTTTTGACCAGAAGGCTCACGCTTCAGCAGCTCATCGACCGCTTCCACATCCACCTCATAGGTGTCGCGCGCCTTGTCCTTGCGACCCTTCAGAAGATGCGACTCCACGAACTCCGACAGCTCGAGAACTTCGCGCTTCCTTCTAGCCAGCTCGAGGCCGACGCTGCTCTTTCCGGTTCCGGGCGTCCCGGTGATAGCAACTTTCACGAATCAGCATGGATGAATGGAGGTATTGAGTATTGCGCAGAGCAAAAGCGAATATTATTGTGGAGCGCTCCCAGCGAGCCATCATTATTGGCTATCGGAATTGCTCTGGCAATCGAGCTTATCATAGAATGCAAGCTCAACGAAGTTGGACCCACGCTTCGTCTCCAGGGCCTTCCTCAGCGGGGCGGGGCAGGAAAGCTCGAATTCGAACGGATAGGCAACGTCCATCAAGCAGAGATATTCCGCACTAGCCATCCCGAAATGGAACCCCTTTCCCGCCAATGCCTCGCTGACATCGTCCATAGACGCCTTTCCCTTTCCCACGGCATCCATCGCCGCCACCATCCGCCTCACCATGCTGCGAAGGAACTCCCGTGCCTTGATGTCGATTATCAGGAAATCGTTCAAGGGAAATACCTGGATGCTCTGAATGACCTTGACGGTGCTGCGCTCGTCAACCTTGCAGAAGCACTTGAAATCATGCTTGCCCAGGAACAGCTTGGCAGCTTCATCGACCTTACTGGCATCAAGATCTCGCGAAGGGAGGAAATAGCGGTACCAGCGCTGAGAGGCCCTGCGGGGTGTGAAGACCTCTGGCACTTCCGCGATTCCGAAGAAGTATACGCCTTTGGAGACGGCATTGAGCGCATGCAGCAAGCGGTCCTTCCGGAACTCGGTGTCGAAGGCGATCACGTTGCCCAGGGCGCTTACGCCCGCGTCCGTCCGGGAAGCCCCTTTGAAGCGCGATGATCTGACATCCGCGATCGCCTCGATCTCGATGAGCGCCGCGATCACCTCGTCCTCCACGGTCCGGGCGTGTGGCTGCCTCTGGAACCCTAGGAAGTCCTTGCCCTCGTAGGCGAGCTTGACCGCTGCCCTCCAGCGCATGACAGCATGGTTAAGTAGGCCGTGGCTATTTAGACTTCCGTCCAAGCCATGGTCAACTTCCGGGTCGTGTTGGTCGCGCCTCGCCACGAAGGGAACGTGGGTGCAGCAGTACGCTCGATGGGCAACTTCGATTTCACTGAATTGTTCTTGGTCGGACCTTGTGAGATCGGGGATGAGGCGTTCAAGCGCGCCAAGCATGCCGGCGATATTCTCCGTTCGGCGCAGACGGTCCAAAGCTTGGACGAAGCGGTCAAGGGCTGCGACCTGGTCGTCGGTACGAGCGGCATCGTCACTCCAGGAGAGAAGCACTTCGTCCGCATACCGATCTCGCCGAGGCAGTTCGCCGAGAGGGTGAAGGACCATGAAGGCACGGTGGCGCTCCTCTTCGGGCCGGAGGATTCCGGTCTGGCGCAGGACGAGCTGCTCCGCTGCGACCTGCTGGTGAACATCCCATCGAGCGCCGATTATCCGGTCCTCAATCTCTCGCATGCGGTCACGATCGTGCTCTACGAGATCTTCATGCAGCATCCAAGGAAGGGCGGTCCGAGGGTGGCGAGCGAGGAGGAGCGGAAGATGCTCTTCGAGTTCTTCGACGACCTTCTGGAGGCGATCGACTATCCGGAGTTCAGGAGGGAGAAGACCCGGGTCATGTTCAGACGCATGATGGGCCGGGCGATACCGACGAAATGGGAGTTCCATACCATCATGGGCGTGTTCGGGGACGCGGCCAAACGCATCCGCAAGAAGGAGAGAAAGGACGGCTGATCAGGTCGAGTACTTGTTGACCACTTCCCCGATATCCTCGACGATATCGAGACGGTCGCAGTCCTCGGCCAGCTCCGCGATTCCGGTGACCACGGCCAACATGCGGATGTTGCCTTCGAACTCCTTGTCCACCTTAGCGCCGAAGATGACCCGCGCGCTGTCGTCCATATAGGAATTTATACGCTCCATGATCTTGTTGACCCGCTTGAGCGTAAGATTGTCACCACCAGTGATGTGGACGAGCGCTCCCGTAGCTCCGGCGATGTCGATCTCCAGCAAGGGGTTGTTCAGCGCGTCCCGTACCAATGCCTCAGGGTCCGAGTTCTCGGCGTACAGGACGGTCGAAATGCCGCCATGACCAAGGATGGTCCTGAGGTCTGCGAAGTCCAGGTTGATCAGCGACGGTTTCGTGATCACTTCGATGATGCCCTTCACCATCTCAGATATCAGCTGGTCCATGACCATGAACGCCTGCTGCACCGGCAGGTTGGAGACCATATCCAGGAGCCGATTGTTATCCAGAAGGAGGATGGTGTCGCTGACGCTGCGCAGCTCTCTCAGTCCGCGCAAAGCCACTTTCGGCCGTCCCAGCTCCACCTCGAACGGCGTGGTGGCGATGATTATCACAACGGACCCGAGGCGCCTTGCCACCTCCGCCACGATGGGGGCGAGGCCAGTGCCCGTCCCCCCTCCCAGGCCGACGGTGATGAACGTCAGATCGGCCCCTTGAAGCACCTTGGCGATCTCCGGTTCGGCATTTATCCCGCAGGCCTTCCCCACGTCGGGATTCCCTCCCGAACCGGTGCCATTGGTTATGCCTTGACCGATGAGCAAGCGCTTGTGCGCCTTGATATGCGATAAATGTGGACGGTCGGTATTGATTGCAATGGTGTCGACCGTCTCATCCAGCCCCATGCTGTTGAGCCGATGCACGCTGTTGCACCCGCCCCCTCCGCAACCGACGATGACGATGCGTAGATCGCGTACGCTACCTGATAGGTCATCTTCCGTCACGTATTCCCATCCCATTGCGAACACTCCCATCCGATGTGTTCTCGCGATCTTTCCTACTTCATCTCTTCCATGGCCCGGCTGACGCGCTTGCGCACGTACTCCCGAACAGCGTTGCGAATCGCATCGTCGACCGAGACCGAATCCCCGTCCTGGACCAGGGTTTCCAGCTCCACTACGCTTCCTTTCGGCAATTCCACCGTGATCCGCTCGATGTATTCGGGGGTGAAATGCTTCTCGACAAAGGAATCCAGTGCTGCCCGTATGGCATCGGAGATAGTTGGGAACTTGCCCCGGTCCACGAGCTCCTGCAATGCCTTCAGCTTCTCCGCTGGAATCCTGACCGTGATGCGTTCGGAATCGGTCATGCTGCAACTCTTGTCGATTCATACGTCCGACCATTGTCGGACAAATGTCAGTATTTAGCTGTGATTATATAAAGGTTGGCGGGAAAATAGCCCGGTCTGGTCATCGATTTCGATCCTGCTCCCATTCGTTGAATTTCGAGCTGGGACGATGCGCATCAAATTAGAAGAGTTGAAATCGGCGGGCCCGTTACTCTGATATCGCATGTCCGTACCCATCCTAGACAACCATGTGCATCTGCATCCCCAAGGCCATAATGTGGAGGCGGTCAAGGAGTTCGCGAAGGCGGGTGGCACCCATTTGATCCTGAGCCACCTTCCATATGAGGAGGTAAGAGTGCACTCCGCCGCAGATTTCCTGTTGTCTTATGATATCACCCTAAAGATGGCAGAACGATGCCGATCGGAAACCTCGGTCGGGGTCGATGTGACCGTCGGTCCCTATCCAGTCCTCCTAATTCATTTGGCTGAGAAACAAGGGCTTGACAAGGCGATCGAGATAATGAAGGCGGGAATGGAATCCGCGCAAAGGCTCGTTCTGGACGGGAAAGCAGTAGGCATCGGCGAGATCGGCAGACCTCATTTCCCGGTGCCATTAGAGATCAGCGAAGCCTCGAACCAGATAATGAGTTACGGCATGCAATTGGCCAAGGAGGCAGGCTGCCCGGTCGTCCTGCATACTGAATCCGCGACGCCGGAGAACATGAGAGAATTCGCCGGCATGGCCGATAAGGTCGGCCTTCCCCGGAACAAGGTTGTGAAGCATTACTCCCCTCCACTGGTGCTAGAAGCAGAGAACTCAGGGCTGTTCCCGTCTGTACTCGCCAAAAAGGAGTCAACGATCGAAGCTTTGGGAAAGGGCTCGCGATTCTTGCTGGAGACTGACTATCTTGACGACCTGCGGAGACCTGGAGCGGTATTGTCGATAACAACGGTCCCGAAGCGGACTACGAGCCTATTGCAGTCAGGTCAAATGACAGAGGAGCAGGCGTTCAAGATCCATGTCGATAACCCGCAGGAAGTCTACGGAATAAGTGTGCGAGGCTGATCAGGAACGGATCTGGAACTTGTTGAATTCCTCGATGCAATCGGCCCAGCGGACATCAACCTTCTCTATCCTGGCCCGGGGGTGCTCCTCGCGCAAGCGACGTACCACTTCCTCGATATCGTGCTTGTCGCCTTCGAACACTGCTTGCACGGTCCCGTCGGGAAGGTTCCGCACCCAGCCGCACACCCTCTGCTGATTGGCGAAACGTCGGGTGTAGTCGCGGAAATGGACTCCCTGAACGATGCCAGTGAATTTCACTTCCGCTCTCGCCTTCATGGAGGAGCAAGCGGCCATTGGCATAATAATCGTTTCTGCGCCCATCGGTCCTTTCAGGTCTTGGCAGACCGAATGTCGGACAATTCAACAACAGTTAAATACTGGCTAGCGATATTTATCTGCGACCAGAAGGGATGCAATCTGGTTGAGCCAGTCTGGGCTCAGGGATGGATGGGAGAATGAAATCACTCGTTGAGGAAGCGCTGGCCAGAGATAGCGGATTAGCTGGCACCGGGCCAGTTACTAGTTACGGAATGCAACAACCTCCGGAGCCATCTGGGGATGCCTCCGATGCAGAACTGATCGACCTTCTGCAGAAGTTGAGGACGAACGTAAAGATCATAGGGTGCGGTGGGGGCGGCTCCAACACGATCGCTCGCATCTATGCCGAGGGCATCGCCGGAGCGGAAATGTACGCCTGCAACACCGATGCGCAACACCTTCTGGCGATCAGGGCGCCGCACAAGGTCTTGCTGGGACGCAGGAGCACCAGGGGCCTTGGCGCAGGCGCGCTCCCCCAGGTAGGCGAGGCGGCGGCACTAGAGGCCGAGCCGGAGATCAAGAAGATCTTGGAGGACGCCAACCTGGTCTTCGTCACCGCTGGAATGGGCGGGGGGACCGGCACTGGTTCAGCAGCCACGATAGCGCAGATAGCCAAAGAGATGGGCGCTTTGACGGTCGCGGTCGTAACAACCCCGTTCAAGGGCGAAGGACG
>PMBU01000095.1:10516-11971 GCA_003153895.1 Methanomassiliicoccaceae archaeon
TGGACTTCAACGACGTCAAGACGATAATGAAGGGAGCAGGCGTGGCAATGATCGGCCTGGGCGAGAGCGATGGGCATGCGGAGGACCGCGCCCTGGAGGCAATAGAGGCCGCGCTCAACTCGCCGCTGCTCGAGGTGGACATATCTGCCGCGAACGGCGTCCTGGTGAACGTCATCGGTGGTCCAGACATGACCATCAGCGATGCGGAGAGGGTCGCTGAGGAAGTGCAGAAGCGCGTCTCGCCGAGCGCACGCATCATCTGGGGCGCGGCGATCGANNTTTCAATCAATGACCGACCGCGAGCTTCCGCGGTCGGGCCCATCTTCCCTTTTCAATTTCCCAAATCGAGGCAAAGCGGGGCTTCTGGAATTGACTGAGCATCGAAATCTTTTAAATCGATATAGAGTATAAGGCAGTTGCAGAGCTGTGCTTATAAGCGCAGCCTCCATTGAATATCGCTCCAGGAGAATTGTCATGAAATCGTTCATCAGCGACGCGCTTACGCGTGCAGGTCCGGCAGCCGCGCCAGAAATGGCCCCCTCGTTCCAAGGGTACTCTCAAGAGGACGAGGAGCTGGAGCGCATCTTATCCAGCTTGAAGACCAACATCAAGATCGTCGGCTGCGGCGGCGGCGGTTCGAACACCATCGACCGCATGACCGAGGTCGGGATCGCCGGAGCGGAGCTGTATGCCTGCAACACCGATGCCCAGCATCTGCTGGCGATCAGGGCGCCGCACAAGATCCTGATGGGACGAAGGAGCACCAGGGGTCTCGGGGCTGGCGCACTCCCACAGGTAGGAGAAGAGGCCGCTCGCGAGGCAGAGGAGGACATCAAGAAAGCCCTCCATGGAGCGGACATCGTATTCATCACCGCAGGCTTGGGCGGCGGAACTGGCACTGGTTCGGCGCCTTTCGTCGCACAGGTGGCCAAGGACCTTGGAGCCCTGACGATCTGCGTCTGCACCTCTCCGTTCAAGGCCGAGGGCGCGATCCGCGCCGAGAACGCCGATTGGGGCCTGGAGCGGTTGCGCAATATCGCTGATACTGTGATCGTCATCCCGAACGACAAGCTGCTAGAGCTCGTCCCGAGGCTGCCGCTCAACGCCGCCTTCAAGGTGGCCGACGAGGTACTGGTCCGGGCGATAAAGGGCATCACCGAACTGATCACCAAACCAGGATTGGTCAACTTGGACTTCAACGACCTGCGCACCATCATGAAGGGCGGCGGGGTGGCCATGATCGGCCTGGGAGAGGGAGACGAGGACGATCGCATCGATCACGCCGTGGACGAGGCCATCAACTCGCCGCTCATCGACGTCGACATCACTGGCGCGAGCGGAGCAATGATAAACGTGACGTGCGGTGAGAACATGACGGTAAGCGAGGCGGAGCGGGTGGCCGAGATCATCCAATCTAAGGTGAGCCCGAACGCGCGCATCATCTGGTGCGCGGCG
>PMBU01000109.1 GCA_003153895.1 Methanomassiliicoccaceae archaeon
GACGGGTCGGCATAGGGTGCCCTTCCTTCCTGGACCATTCTGGGGGCCGAGCCGTGGATGGCCTCGAACATGGCGTACCTCTTACCTATGTTTGCGCTTCCGGCAGTCCCTACACCACCCTGAAACTCTGCAGCCTCGTCTGTGAGGATGTCGCCGTAGAGGTTTGGCAGGACGATCACCTTGAAGTCCTTCCTGCGCTTCTCNNAGCTTGGCGGCCATGATGTCAACGAACCAGTCGTCGAATTGGATGTCGGGGTATTCTTTGGATATCTTCCTCGCGTTCTCCAGGAATTTGCCGTCGGTGGTCTTGACAACGTTTGCCTTGGTGACCGCAGAAACCCTTTTGATACCATTATTTTTCGTGTACTCGAAGGCCAGACGGATTATCCTCTCAGAGCCTTGGGTAGTTGCGACCTTGAAGTCCACCGCCAGGTCGTCGGTCACGTTGAAGCCCTTGCTGCCCAAGACGTACTCGCCCTCGGTGTTCTCCCTGAAGAAGATCCAATCAATTCCTTGGGCTGGGACGCGCATCGGCCGCACGTTAGCGAAGAGGTCGAGCTCGCGGCGCATGGCGACGTTCGCCGACTCGATGTTCGGCCAGCGGTCGCCCTTCTTCGGCGTGGTGGTCGGCCCCTTGAGGATCACGTCGCACTTTTTGATCTCGGCCAGGACGCCGTCGGGGATCGCCTTAAGCACCTTGACGCGGTTCTCGATGGTCAAGCCCTCGATGATGCGCAACTCCACCTTCCCTGATTCTATCTCTTCTGCCAGAATGAACTTGAGAATGGCATGCGCATGCTTGGTGATGTATGGGCCGATGCCATCGCCGCCGACGATGCCGATGACTATGCGCTCCTTCTTCGAATAGTCGGTCCAGCCCTGGGAGCGTTTCATCTCTTCCACCCGGTCCAATTGCTCCTTCACAAGCTTGGCGAAGTGCTCCTTCGCCTTCTCTAACAACGCCTGGTCCGTCATTCGCCTCATTCCTTGACTACATCGATCACTCGAGCTTGAATTCACCATGCTTCTTGAAATGCTCGGCGAGCCCCCCATCGTTCAATATCTTCACCATCACCGGCGGCAGTGGGGTCGCCTTTATCTTCGATCCTTTGGTGACGTTGTGCACAATCCCCTTCTCAAGGTCCACCCGGATCTCGTTCCCTTCATCGATCGAGTCGGTATCGCACTCGATGACCGGCAATCCGACGTTGATGCAGTTGCGGTAGAAGATGCGCGCGAAATCCTTGGCGATGACGGCCGATATGCCAGCCGCCTTGATGACCAGCGGCGCCTGCTCCCGGCTGCTGCCCATGCCGAAGTTGTGCCCGGCGACAATGAAGTCGCCCTTCTCGATCTCATCGATGAACCCTGGCCGGACGTCCTCCATCAGATGCCTCGCCATGTCGTTCATGTCCGTGCTCTTGAACTTGTATTTCCCGGCGATTATATAATCGGTGTTTATGTTGTCCCCGAACTTGCGGGCCTTGCCGGCCAATTGCTTCATCTAGAGCACCTCCCTGGGGTCCGCGATGAAGCCCTTGATGGCGCTGTACGCTGCCGTCGCCGGCGAGGAAAGGTAGATCGAAGAGCGGGAGTTGCCCATCCTTCCCCTGAAATTGCGGTTGGCGGTGGAGAGCACCACTTCCTCATCCGAAGGGATGCCATTGCAAGTCCCTACGCATGGCCCGCAAGAGGGCGTTGTTACCGAAGCGCCAGCCTTAACGAGCTTCTGGATCGCCCCGCACTCCATGGCCGAGAGGAGCACTTCCTTCGATGCGGGGGAGACGATCAAGCGGACTCCTTTCGCCACTTGCTTTCCATCGAGGATGCTGGCAGCGATCCTGAGGTCCTCGAGGCGGCCGTTGGTGCAGGTGCCGATGAAGACCTGGTCGACCTCCTTGCCTTCCAGCTTCTCTATCGGAAGCACGTTGTCGACGTCCGGCGGGCAGGCGATCTGTGGCGATAGCTTGCTGACGTCCTCCTTCAACACCGATTCGTACTTCGCGCCCGGATCTGGGTCGACGCCTTTGAAGGCGCGCCTGGCCCTCGTTCTCAGATACTCGATGACCTTGTCATCGCATCTCATCAGGCCGACCTTGGCGCCAGTCTCCACGGCCAGATTGGAGATCGTCATCCTGGCGTCGACGCTGAGGGCATCGATCGCCTCGCCGACGATCTCGAGCGCCTTGTACGTCGCGCCATTCGAGGTCAGCTTCCCGGTCATCCTCAGGGCGATGTCCTTGGAGTAGACACCGGTCGGCAGTTTTCCGTCGTACTGGAGCTTGATAGTGCTCGGCACCTTGAACCAGGTCTTGCCCGAAATGAGCGCGGCCGCGAGGTCCGTCGAACCAACGCCGGTAGCGAAGGCGTTGAGCGCTCCATAAGTGCAGGTATGCGAGTCCGCACCGATGATGACGCTGCCAGGAAGAGCGTACCCCTGCTCCGGGACGATGACGTGGCACACGCCCTCGCCAACGTCGAACAACCTCGCCCCGAACTGCTCCGCGAAAGTCCTCATCTCCCGATGGAGGTTGGATACAGACTCCATAGGAGATGGGGCGTTGTGATCGATGACGATGGCATAGCTGCTGGGGTCCTTGAACTTCGTACCCTGCATGCCCTTGAACGCCCTGATGGTTAGGGGAGTCGTCCCATCCTGGCTCATCATAAAGTCCACTGGTGAGACGATGATATCGCCCTGCTTAACTTCCTTGCCAGCATGCGCCGAAAGTATCTTCTCAGCTATTGTTCCCATTGTATTCGCCTCTATGAGATGATAAGATTCATTTCTTGCGGTCCTGTTCTACCCTCCTTTGTCTGGAGGGAAGACCAACTCCACCTAGGTCAGGGATGCCTCAGTGCAATCGTTCTAGCCTGACCTCTTTCAGGATTGCCCCGAAGGCTTCCACGCCCATCTCGATCCAATTCGGGCAGATTGTCCGGATATTTACCAAAGTTGCCTCAATCCGGACAGCACCGCATTTTATCCGTTTCAGGGTGGACAGTAAATGGGCTGACCTTTTCTCTTGCTGGATGGGTAGGCGCTTTCGTGATGTGGGGCATTATACTAAAGCATTGCGGACGTTCCTGTAATTATTTTTTGAATGCCAACATCTAACCCAACTTGAATCGCAGCAGTGCGGCGATCCCTCCGATGGCTTCCAGCTTCTTGCCTGCTTCGTGGTAATCGCTCACGACCATCACCTTCCCCCTGGCATCCTCCACTGACTTCATAAGGCGCTCCAGCTGCTTCTCGCGCGCCTTGATCTCGGAGATAATGAGGAATTCCACCGCTCCGGCGTCGACCGCGTTCTCGACCTCCTTCGTCCCGTATGCGACTGGCCCCTCCTTGGCGATTTCCTCCAGGACTCGCTCGACCTCCTCCGTTTCCTCGGCGACCCGCGAGCCGCGAAGCACTTCTGCCCCGATGCCTTTCTTCATCAGCTCATGGATGCCGGACATGCCCGCTTGCCCAGTATGAAAAACATGTGCTCTACCGAACAGTTCCGGGACCTTCTCCTTTCCCTCGGCCAGAAGGGTCTCCTTGGCGAATCCTGGCCCGAGGATAATGAGAGGGACATCGGCGGTGCAAAGCTGCTTGACTTTGTCGATGATCTCATCGTAGAAGGTGTCGGCCTCCTTATGCTCGTATTGCTTGCCGGCCATGTGGGCATTAATCGTCGCCACGTTCTGGATCCCATATTGCCTCATTATCGCCAGGGTCGCCTCATCATTCTCCAAAGAGACGAAAACGATCGTCGGGCGTTTCGAGTCTTCTATCGCCCGCTTGATCCGGTCCAGGGTGGTCTGGCGCCAATGGATCTTCACCACCGATAGCAAGTCACCCTCTTCTAGATTCAAGGTATGATGGGAGCCGAGGTCCTGCGGCCCTTGCTCGATAACACCAGTGATGCGCAGCCTAGTCTCGAACTCATGGAACTCGACCTTCTCCACCCTGATGCCTAGGAAGACGCGCTTCTTTTCTCCGCGCTCCGACCGGACCTTATCGGACTTCACCTCTTCTCGCCGGAATGTGACCGCCAATACCATGTCCCCAGGCTCGATGATGTTGTACAAATGCCATAGGTCGTCGACGTTGTCGACTTGGAACTTGATCTCCCCGGTGCGGGTGTCCTGATGTAGAAGGCGCATTGACCGATGATTAGCAAGTGCGTATTTCAGGTTTGGTCTGACTTCTAAACCGCTCGGAGCAGGAAATCACTGGCTTCTCATAGCAACGAACTCGGGTGTCTTCATTCGGACACTTTTGCCTGCTTGTGTTTTTCCGTTGGTGAGAAGGGTTAAGTATCCCCCATCTATTCCATCGAACCTTAATGGCAAAGTGCTACCTCGTGCTCGAAGACGGAACGATCATGGAGGGCACGGGATTTGGTTTTGATCAAACTGCTTATGGAGAGGTTGTCTTCAATACCAGCATGACCGGGTATCAGGAATCGTTAACCGACCCGTCCTACGCCGGCCAGATTCTAATCATGTCGTATCCGCTCATAGGCAACTATGGCATCAACCACATCGATTATGAGTCGGACAGGGCGCATGTGCGAGGTTACGCTGTCCGGGAGCGATGCGTCGAGCCGAGCAACATGTATGGCGGCGACAAGATCGATTCCTTCCTGAAGAAGCAAAAGGTATCGGGCATCTCGGAGCTGGACACCCGCGCCCTGATCATACGCATCAGGGAGAAGGGTTGCCCCAGGGGAGCGATATGCTTCGAGGAGAACGTCGAAAAAGCGCTCAAAAAGGTGCAGACCATGCCCTTCCCTTCCGATGCCAATTTAGTGCACGATGTTTCGACGCGCGAGGTGCTGCGCTTCGAGAAAGTGGGGGCGAAGGAGGTCGTCCTCATCGATTGCGGCACCAAGCAGAACATCGTACGCGAGCTGCGCAAGCGTTTCTCGCTGACCATCGTGCCATATGACACCCCGGCCTCCTGGTTCCACGATCACGACTTGGAAGGGGTGGTCATCTCCAACGGGCCGGGCGATCCTTCGCATCCGGTGATCAAGGACACGGTGATCAAGACCCTGAAAACGATCAAAGAGGAATACCCGATAATGGGCATCTGTTTCGGCAACCAGCTCCTCGCCCATGCTTTCGGGGGCACTACATTCAAACTCAAGTTCGGTCACCGCGGCGTCAACCAACCAGTGAAGTACAAGGGGAGGATCTTCATCACCTCCCAGAACCACGGTTACTCCGTCGACCCGGACTCGCTGCCGACCGATTTGGAGGTCAGCCAGACGAACGTCAACGATGGAACGGTGGAAGGATTGTCCCACCGGGAGCTCCCGATCTTCTCGGTCCAATACCACCCAGAGGCTTCCCCGGGACCGAAGGACACCTCATTCCTGTTCGACGATTTCTTCAAAATGGTGGAGGCGAAGAGATGACCGATGTCCCTCCCAAGGGTGCAAAGCTAATGGTCATCGGCTCCGGCCCGATCGTAATCGGCCAGGCGGCCGAGTTCGATTTCTCTGGCTCTCAAGCCTGCCGATCATTGCGCGAGGAGGGATACCAGACCGTCCTGGTCAACTCCAACCCCGCCACCATCCAGACTGACCTGGCCACAGCCGACAAGGTCTATATCGAGCCGTTGGACGTGGAGACCATCACCGAAATCATCACCAAGGAAAGGGTGTATGGAATCCTATCTGGGATGGGGGGGCAGACCGCCCTCAACCTCTGCTCCGAATTGGCAGACCTGGGCATCCTGGATAGACTAGGTGTGAAGTTACTGGGCACTCAATCGGAGGCCATCGCGCTTTCCGAGGATCGGGAGCAGTTCAAGCAGACCATGATCAACATCGGCGAACCGGTCCCGAAGAGCAAATCGGTCCATTCCATCGAGGAAGCCAAGCTGTCGGTCAAGGAGATCGGCTCCTATCCGGTCCTGGTCCGGCCGGGTTTCACCTTGGGTGGGACGGGAGGTGGGATAGCCTATAGCGAGGAGGAGCTGGAGGAGATCTGCGGTCGAGGGCTGATCTATTCCAGGATACATCAGGTCCTAATTGAGGAAAGCGTGCTCGGCTGGAAAGAATATGAGTACGAGGTGATGCGCGACAAGAACGACAACTGCGTCATCATCTGCAATATGGAGAACCTAGACCCGATGGGCATTCACACTGGCGAGAGCATCGTCATCGCTCCGTCGCAGACATTGTCTGATGTCGATCACCAGAGACTTAGGACCGCATCTATCAAGATCATCCGAGCATTGAAGATCGAGGGCGGCTGCAACGTGCAGTTCGCAGTTAACCCAGCAACGAGGGAGTATCGCGTCATCGAGGTCAACCCCAGAGTCTCAAGGTCTTCCGCTCTGGCCTCGAAAGCCACTGGATACTCGATCGCCAGGGTGGCGGCGAAGATTGCCGTTGGCAAGACCTTGGACGAGATACCGAACAAGATAACAGGAAAGACCTTCGCGGCTTTCGAGCCTACCTTGGACTACGTGGTGATGAAGATACCGCGATGGCCCTTCGACAAGTTCCGCATGGTGGACAAGCGCATCGGAACCCAGATGAAGTCGACCGGGGAGGT
>PMBU01000013.1 GCA_003153895.1 Methanomassiliicoccaceae archaeon
AATCTGCAATGAGGTTGATGCCAAAAGTAAGGACGAAAAGGAATAGTCCCACCGCGAAGAGGGACTGGTACTGGATCGACCCCGAAACAGCTTCTGGGACATCGATGGCTAAAGCAGCCGTCATGGTTCGGACGGAGGAGAAGATATTGAATGTGAGTTGGGTCGCGTTGCCTGTGGCCATAATAACAGCCATTGTCTCCCCGATCGCCCTTCCCATCGAGAGAACTATCGCTGCAACGATCCCTGGCAATGCCGCGGGTAAAATCGTTCGCCGGATCGTTTCCCATCGGGTTGCCCCTAAGGCCATTGAAGCCTCCTTGAGACTACGTGGAACCGAGTTCATCGCCTCCTCTGCAATCGAAACAAGAATCGGCACCATCATCACTGCCAAGATTATCGCTCCATTAAGGGCATTTAATCTGGAATTGGTATCAAAGATGCTCCTTAGCCAATCTGACAGAACGAGGGCAGCAAATAGGCCATAAACAACAGAAGGTATCCCGGCCAGAATCTCGATGGCGGGTTTGAAAATGCGCTTAACCCTAGGGTCTGCAATCTCGGAAAGATAGATGGTGCAGCCGATTCCAATTGGGATGGCGATTACTGCTGCGACCAAGCTAACCAAAACGGTTCCTACCAAAAGGGGCAGGACGCCATAGCCTGGCGAATCAGCGAACGGATTCCAAACTGTGCCAGTTAGGAAGGACCACAGGTCGACCTTTCCGAAGAACGGCAACGCATTTCCGACGAGATAGAGAAAGACGAGGATCAATGTGATTATCGATACAAGCGCGCATAGAAACAGCGTCCCCCATATCCCAGATTCGAGGATGCCTCGGAGGCCTTTCTTCTGTTTCGAGCGGACCTTTGTTGCCATTGCATTTCACTCTGACTTCGAAATCGAACGGTAAAGGAAATTTGTAAAGGGTTTATTTCTGGTTTGCACTCGAGCTCGGTTAGTATTTTTCGAGTTTCAGCAATGGTGCGGCCATCTCGGTAACAAGAGTCAGCGGGACATTGATCGCCGTTCCTTCTGTCGCCTCTTTTGCATAACCGATGCCTACGTAACCGACGCCACCCTCATTGTTCTCTACTTCTGGAACAATCAAGGCATTCGAGTTGAACTGCTGCATCGACGATGAGTAATTCTCCTTTTGCTTCAGGACGAGGTCCTTGAAGGATGCATAGGTTCCAGATGCACTGTCTCTCCCGAACAAGCTTATGGATTGGTCATTCCCGCCGACCTGGTTCCAATTCGTATAGGTGCCGTTGAAAATGCCTTCCAACTGCAGAAGGGTAAGAACCGTGACCGGATTCTCCTTATACACTATGATGGCGATCCCATCGACGGCCACTTTCCACTCGGTGACATTGATGCCGGCGGCTAGTGCGCTGGTTCTCTCGGCGGCCGTAATTACGCGAGAGGACTGGGCCACATCAACAACATGGTTGATGAAATTCGCGATGCCCGTGCCCGATCCCCCCAATGAAACAGTAACCGATATTCCAGTAGCGGTCTTGAAGCCAGATGCCCAAAGGTTGCTGAGCTCTGCCATTGTCGTCGATCCACCCTCCTTGAAGTCACCGGTCAAACTGTCAATGTTGCCTTGTGTGAGCTGAAGCCTCATGGCATTCAGGTCAGAGGTCTGCAGAGGATAGAATCCAGAATCCAGAACCTTCTGCTGTCCGGTGGTGCTGTTCAGAACATAGCTCAACCATTTGTAGAGTGAGCTAGTGCTGTTCGGTATCCCATCGGTGTACAAGTAGAGGAATCTCGCCAGAGAATAACTCCCGTTGTATACCGCGGCCTGGTCCATCGGACTGTAGGCCGGGGAGGTGCTAGTCTTCTTGAGAAGAACAACCTTCGCTTCCTTCTCAGGATTGCTGGACCCGTTGTTTAGAACGAGAGCAGCGCCGACGGCCGCGAGGATAATAATCGCGACAACACCGACGGCTATGTACATCATTTTCTTTTCCATTTTATTCCACCTCAATGACATGATCAGCTTGGGGGTGGCGAACATCGGCTGGACGGGAAGAAGCGATGTTAACGATCTGGAGGAAAGCTTTCATGCCATCACTCCCGATCCTTCTGATGTTCACCCGACACGCATCAAGCATAGTTTACTCGAAAATTCGAACAATACTAATGCTTATAATCGTTCGCGAAATAGAATATATTCATATATATTTACACATATTCGAACATATACAACATGTATAGTATATACCAAACATACTGATACCCCTTCAAAAAATGTAGAGGTGATGGAATTGGAGATAAGGAGAATTCAGAAGACCGGCACTTCGACTATGACGATTTCGCTGCCTAAGGACTGGATAAAGAGCAATTCCATTAAGCCAGGCGATTCGCTGGCAATCAGAGTGATGGCTGACGGAACCATATCAATCGACCCGAAGATGGACCGGGCAAAGACCGAATCCCGAAAGGTGATTTGGGTAGAGGCGGACGAATCGAAGGAGCATCTTACGAGAAAATTGATAGGAGCCTATCTGGCGGGATATAACATCATCGAGGTTCGATCGAAAGAACGCTTGGACCTGGAATTGAAGCATGCGGTCAAGGAAATCTCCCGGATGGTAATCGGACCAGAAGTGATCGAAGAAACGAGCAACACCATCGTCATGCATGACTTGTCCGATCCGGTCGAACTCCCCCAGGAGAAGTGCGTACGAAGAATGCATCTAATTGTCGGCAGCATGCACAAGGATGCCATAATGGCCCTGAGGGAATCGGATTCGGCATTAGCGAAGGACGTGATCGACCGTGACGCCGATGTCGATAGGCTATATTGGATGGCGGTCAAGCAGTATAACATGATTCTAAAGGACCGCAAATTGAGCGAGAAGATCGGGGTTGACATATTCGAAGGAATGAACCTGATGCTTGTGGCGCGAGGAATAGAGCGCATAGGCGATCATGCTGAGAAGATCGCAAACAACACCATCATCGCCATCGATGCCAAGGTCAACATAAGCAATCAGGCGGAGATCGGGAAGCTGAGTGAATCGGCGATTGCATTGTTGGACAAAGCGATGGAGGCGTTCTTCCTCAAGGACATAGACACAGCCAACAAGATCATCGACCAAGGCTCTGAATTGGTGCAGGGGGGCCAGGATCTCAATACTAATACGCGTATGCCTGCGAATGTTGCTGCGATGGTGAAGACTTTCGTGATTGATAGCATCAACAGGACAACGATGTTGGCGATGGATATTGCGGAGATCGCGATTAATGCTGCGATGAGAATGGACGACAAAGGCGAGAGTGAAGGGTAGACTTCTAGTTCTTGCCTGAGTACCCGCTCCATTTCGCTTCTAGGTCTTTGTCTGAAAGCGTATCCATGAGGTATTTCGCGAACTGTTCGCCGCTTGCTC
>PMBU01000143.1 GCA_003153895.1 Methanomassiliicoccaceae archaeon
GCTTTGATCATCAATTTTTGAAGCTCTGGCTCGCTCCACTGCGATGCCTTTTTCCCTTGCCACGAACTCAATGGCGTTGGGAAGACTTTCATAGCAGATCTCGCTGATCTCAGCGGTCAAGCTTGTCTGCGGAAGTATCAATCGGTCCGCCCGCTCTTCCATAAACAATCGTCTGGCGATCTCGATACTCCTTGTACAATCAACGAAAATGAGATAGAATGAGTATTCGCACATCTGCGCAAGGTTCACTCCGTTAAAGACTACCCCCCCAGCCAATGGATCGTACCAAGATCTGGCAAGTTCAAGCGCAATTGAATCCATCGTATCGCTCTTTCCTCGGTCGAAAAACTCCTCGGGATGCCTGACAGTCGCTTTGAATCCAGACAGCTCCTCTTCAGAATGGAACCCCAGTGGAACGATTACCACATCCTCAGCTCCAATAGCTGCCTTATTGGCGATATCGACTATCCAATCATGATCCAAGGAACCGATTGGAGGTAGCAGAACTATGGTGCGGCGCCCTTCCATTTCAATCCATCCCTAACACCTTTCACAAATACTTTGGTCGATTCGATGTCCCGCTTGAGCAGCATGAGCTTAAGGACCCTATATGGAAACGAGAAGGCCGCGAATGAAAGGGCGAACACCGTCTTTTCGAACGGATTTGCGTCCTTCTTGACGATGAGAATGCTGTTGCGCGCCATGTAGTACAGGGCCATACCTTTGACCTGCCCCGAGGACTTCCCGCCTTTATGCCATACCTTTGCGGTGGGGACGAACAGCGCCTTCCAGCCCTTCCTTTTCCCCCTCAATCCCCAATCGTTCTCTTCCCGATAGCAGAAGAAGTCCTCATCGAGCATGCCGATCTCCCTGATGACTTGGGCCCGCACCAGCATGCAGGTGCCATGGGCATACCCCGTAAAGGAGGGTTGGACCTCTCTGCCATCGTCCAATTCGGACTGGCGCCGATGCACTGGAATGAACAAGTACAGGCTTTGGGCAGCACCTGCATATTGGATGATGTTAGTTCTCCTTGCGATCGTATCGGCAGCCATATCGAGAATCATCGGGCTGGCGAACCCGCAATCAGGATGCTCCTCCATCGCTTCCATGAGTTCATTCAGGAAATCGGCCGCGACCTCGGTATCGTTGTTCAAAAGAAGAGCATAATCCGGGGCGAGCTTCTCCATTGCGAACCTCATGGCGATATTATTTCCTCCGGTGAATCCTCGGTTGATGGGACTGAGCATGACATCACAGCGTCTGATCATTTTCTTAGCGCTGGATCCATCGCTCCCATGCTCGATTTCCATCTCATAAGAATGGACTATGATTTCTCCGATGGCAGACTCACCTTTCAGAGCCCAGCCGGAATTCCCAAGATGACGACCGATCCTTGCCACCGAATCATCCTTTGACCCGTTATCAACGATCACGACATCGTATTCCGGGTAGGAGATCGAGCTCAAGGATTCCAAACATTCGATCGTATCGGTCCAGGTGTTCCAATTTAGTAGGATAATTGAAACACGTGGTTCTTGGACCATCGATTAAATCTCCCCTATCCAGATATTCGCTGGAGACAGGAAGCGTTAGCCGCAATATATCCTTGTTGGCCATCAAGCGTCGATATGTCAGCGCCTTGCCAGTCAGCCGAATTAGCCCTCTGTCCCATTGCTATCTGGATTTGCAGATATGATGAACTGGGTCGCGAATAATGTCTGGAAGGTCCTTGATAATGCGTAATTGATCGTCAGGAAAGGTTTCCTGTAGACCCTGGAAAGCAGGGGAACGCCAGGGGTGACATCGAACGTTTTTATCAAGTATCCCGCATCGGTCACCAATGCTTTCGCTGTCTTCCTCGTGAAGAATCGAAGGTGCGTCCGATCCATTATCCCGTACTCTGTGTAGTTCCAACCCCCGAAGAGCAAGCTGGAGCGGATCGAGATATTGGCGACGTTGGGCACGGAGACGATTATCGTCCCATTGGTCTTCAGGAATGGCTTCAGCTTCTTCAAAAGGGTCAATGGGTCCCGGAGATGTTCCAGGACGTCCATGAACAAGATATGGTCGAACTCGTTCTTTTTGAAAGGGAACTCCTCGATGCGGTCCAGATCCACCACGATCACCTGCTCACAATGCTCTCTTGCCTTTTGAGCCGCCTCTTGATCGTACTCTATGCCAATGACCGCGCAACCGTTGGCTTTCAGCATGCTCGCCAATTCCCCACTGGAGCATCCAACATCAAGGATCCGTTTGCCCTTTCCGACCAGCCTTGTCGCTTGGCTATGAGGCCCATATGCCCAATCGGATCTGGTTCCATATCTCAACGGTATTACCTCGGATCTTGTGGAGAATGACCTGAACGATGCCTTATCGCTTTCCTCTCATATCTTTCTGGTGAGCTCACGACGATAGCTTCAACTTCGAGAACCGGGCCAACGCCTCTTCGATATGCTCTTTCTCTATGCCCCGATGGGTGACGAATCGAACTGCATACTTGCCGAAGCTCAGCGCCAAGACGCCCTGCTCTGTTGCGAATGCGATGAATTCATCAGCGGTCATCGGTGAGACATCGGCCACCACGATGTTCGTCTGGACGGAGCGAGGATCGAGCTTCAATCCGATTTCGTTCGCCAATCCATTGGCCATCAGCTTGGCGTTATCATGATCGTCCCTAAGGCGATCTACCATCTTGTCCAAGGCGATGATCCCCGGCGCGGCGATGACCCCTGCCTGACGCATCCCTCCGCCTACCATCTTCCGGTTCTTCCTAGCTCTCTCTATGAAATCCTTGTTCCCGACAATCAGTGATCCCACTGGGCAGCTCAGTCCCTTGGAGAGGCAGAACATCAGGCTGTCCACTTGCTCTGCGTATTTATTTACGCTGATGCCCGAGGCCACCGAGGCGTTGAACACCCTCGCTCCGTCCATGTGGACCTTTAGCTTGTTGTCATGAGCGAAATCGCAGGCCGCCTTGATGTCGGCCAACGGCCAGACCGAGCNNCCGCCCCCACGATTGTGCGTGTTCTCGATCTCGAGCAGTGAGGGGTTCGGAAAATGCAGCTCGTGCCCGCGGAACGCGGATTCCAGTTGATCGACGTTGAATATCCCGCGCTTTCCTTCCACCAATCGAGGGATCACACCGGCAATGGCCGATACTGCCCCGACCTCGTAATAGTAGATGTGCGCATTGGCATCGCAGATCATCTCGTCGCCGCGGTTGCAATGCGTCATCACCGACACCAGATTCGCCATGGTCCCGCTGGGCACCAGCAAAGCGCTCTCCTTCCCGAACCTCTTTGCCGCCAGGTTCTCCAAGGCTATCACGGTCGGGTCCTCTTCCATCACGTCATCGCCGAGCTTCGCCTGCTTGATCGCCTCAAGCATCTCCGCTGTCGGCAAAGTGACCGTATCGCTACGGAGATCGATCGTTTTCATGAGATCACCGACGAAGCATCCAGAGGGACCTAGAAAAAGCTGCCGTTTTGCCTTGCGTGGTGATTGTGAGGATTGGTCATCGAATAATTCGCCTCGAGCAAGATCGCTTATGGAGAGAAAGGATTATTCCCGATCCGATGCGTTAGGCTATCGATAAAGATGAAGCGGAGCCTCATGGAGATACTTGCCTGCCCGAAATGCAAGTACCATCCCCTCGACCTCTCGGTCAAGAAGGAAGAAGGGAATGAAATCATAGAAGGAACGATTACTTGCCCAAAATGCCGGATTGATTATCCGATCGAGGATGGCATCCCCAACATGCTCATCCCGGAGCGATGACGATCACAGCTTTTCCAAAGCTTCCTTGATCTGCCCCATCCCGTCGATGATGTTCTGCCTGCTCGCAGCGTACGAGATCCGGAAATGCCCTTCTCCAGCCGGGCCGAAGGC
>PMBU01000098.1:0-10795 GCA_003153895.1 Methanomassiliicoccaceae archaeon
TCGATTCACAGCGGATGGGAACAGCCTCCTCCAAGTTGAAGATGAACGACCTGGAAAGGTCCGAGAAGATGACCTTCGCAATGCTGCCCGTCCTTCATGCGATGGAAAAGAATTATCTGCGACGGGGAGGGAATGTAATATTCGTTTCGGACTATATTCGCAAGCTTTACCTTGAATCGCAAGCCAAACCAAGAGTGTCACGGATAATCCATAATGGGGTGGACCATCTGAAGTTCTTACCTCGAACGACCGAAGAATGCCTGGAACATTTCCCTCGGTTCGCAGGCATGGAGAATCTGANNCGCGGGCATGGAGAATCTGATATTGTTCTCAGGCCGGATGATTGCCCTGAAGGGATTGAACGTGGCAATTGAAGCCTTCTATCAGATAAGTAAAGAGACCAAGGCTCACCTTGTCTTCGCAGGAACGGGCAAGGAAGACCCCTGGAAGCGGATGTTGGATCAGAGAAACGTGCCAAAGGACGATTATACTTTCCTGGGAACCGTCCCTTACCAGGAGATGCCATGGCTCTATCCACTGGCTTCAGCCTTCATCCTCCCGAGCTACTCGGAGAGTTTTCCGATGACCATCCTGGAGGCCATGGCCTGCAAACTGCCAGTCATTGCCACGAATGTTGGTGGCATCCCGGAGATGATTGATAACGGTCGCAATGGGCTCTTATTCCAACCTGGAGATCCGACAGGCTTGTCCAATAACCTGCTTAAGGTACTAGATGATGAAGGATTCGCCTCCAAGTTGGGAGAAAGAGGCAGGGAAAGGGTGTGCGAAGAATTCACCTCCACCAAAATGGCTTCTAGTACGGCGGAGATGTATAGGAAGGTACTGGAGGTCAGCGCCTGAAGATATTGCTTGTAAACCCACCCCGCTATGAGGGCATCCCGGTCATCCGGGAAGAAAGGTGCGAGATCACCGAGCGCTATTCCATACTCGAGCCTTACAGCTTATTGCAGATGGGCGCACTGCTGAGGTCGCAGGATCACGAGGTGAAGCTTTTAGACATGAACGGCTTCGACCTGGATTGGAAGGAGTTGGAGCTAAGTCTGCTCGGCTTTCGGCCCGACGTCGTCCTGTTCCGCTTCACTCCCACAACCTTTGACCATGACATTCGCACCACCTCTATCGTCAAGGCAACGCTCGCCGACGCCATTACCGTGGGGGTATGCTGGACCCTGCGAACTCTGCCCAAAGAAGTGCTGTCACAGGCTCCCGACCTAGACTTCTATGTTCAACAGGAGTATGAGGTGGTCGTCCCCGATCTTGTCCATGCTTTGTATGAAGGAAAAGGACTGGAAATGGTGGCGGGCATCGCCTATAGAGATGGATCGGAGATAAGGGTCAATCAAGCGGCCACGCCCTTGAAAGACTATGATTCCCTCCCTATCCCCGCCTTCGATCTTCTCCCCACTCTTGATCCCTATTTCGTTACCGCTCCGTCGGGAAAGCCATATACGATCCTTTACACCAGCAAAGGATGCCCCTTCAAGTGTTCATTTTGCACAGTGGCCGGCACCAAGTGGAGACCTAAGTCAGCGGAGAAGACTATCGAAGAACTCCTCTACCTTAAGAAGAACTACTCGATTCGCACCGTCTCCTTTTTCGACGAAACCTTCACGATGGATCGGAAAAGAGTCGAACGCCTCTGCGATGCCATGGTTTCCGAGAATCTGGATATCCGCTGGTATTGCAATACCCGGGCCCACTTGGTAGACCTTGATTTGCTGAAAAGGATGCGAAAGGCAGGGTGTCGAGGTATCTCCTATGGGATCGAATCAGGGAGTCAAAAGATCCTGGACCAGGCGGACAAATGCCTGACTGTGGAGCAAGGGCGCAATGCCATCGATTGGGCCAGGCAGGCGCGCATCAAAACCTTCGCCTCCTTCATCCTCGGTCTGCCGGGAGAGACCTGGGATACTATCGAGGAAACGATCTCCTTCATCAATCAGACCATGCCGAACAGCGCCGAATTCAACGTGGCAGTCCCCTATCCGGGGACCCGGCTCTATGAAATGGTATATGGGGATAAGAATGTCGCGGCCGTAGACTTTCGCTCGCTATATCAGGATGACGCCGTGGTAGGCACGGATGCGCTCACACCTCAGGACCTGAACCGAGCCAGGGATATGGCATACCGCTCGCTCTATTTCAATCCGCGATGGTGGTGGCGCAACCTCGGCCATGTGATCCATGAACCGGAAGACCTAGACCTGGCAACGAGATATGTCATCAAGGCGCTGCGCAACTATCTGGTGTACGGGATGAAGCATGCCCATTGAGGTGCATTATGGAAACAAGACGCATCGTAATGACCTCATCGTTCTATCCGCCCTATCACCTGGGAGGGGATGCAACCCATGTTAGGATGCTTAAGGAGGAATTGGAGAGGAGGGGACATGAGGTGCATGTCATCCACAGCTTGGATGCATACCGATTAAAGCGAGGGCCTGTCTCGAAGGAGATAAAGGTCTCGCCAGGCGTGCATCCGATTCAGGGTTCAATGGGGAGATGGTCCGCTGTGGGCACCTATCTTACGGGAAGGAACAAGGCAGCGGAGCGCGAGCTAGAGCGCCTGGTCAGGGACATCCGGCCGGACTGGGTGCATCACCATAATGTCTCCCTTCTTGGCGCAGAAGTGCTATACAGGCGTAACGTGCCTTCGGCCTATACCGCTCATGATTACTGGCTCATCTGCCCAAGGAGCGACCTAATGTATATGGGGAGGGAGACTTGCACGAAGGTCCGCTGCACCAAATGCTCGCTCAGGACTGGTCGGCCGCCCCAATTGTGGCGAAAGGCCAAGATGATGGAGGCGATAGCCTCGATAGATCTCATCCTATCGCCCTCAGAGTTTATGGCAGATCAGCTCCGCTCCTTTCTAGGTCTAGAAGCTAAGATACTGCCCAATTTTGCCCCCGCGCCCGATTCTGGCGCATATGACACGCGGAATCATTTCTCCTATGTCGGCGTACTGGAAAAGAATAAGGGTCTTGATTTCCTTCTGCGAGCTTTCCAAGATGAAAGAGCAAAGGAGGAACTGCATGTCATGGGAGCCGGGAGTCTGGAGCCATTGGTGAGAAAGGCCGAAGCAGAGACGAGTGGGCGTGTGAGCTATAAAGGATTCCTGACCGGCGAGGCGCTCTGGCGGGAGGTCGGCTCCTCCCTGGCTTTGGTCTGCCCTTCCACGGGCAACGAGAACTCGCCGTTGGCATGCATCGAGGCCCTGGCTCTGGGCGTCCCGTTGATAGTCTCCTCTCGAGGTGGGCTACCAGAATTAACCAGGGACCCGGAGGCAGGGTTAGTGGCTGGATCAGATCTGAAATCACTCACAGAGGCGTTGGTTCGGTTATCCAATCCCTCGGAAAGGGAGAGGATGGCAAAGAATGCCTTTATCAGATATCATTTGCATCACGAACCCAGAAAGTATGTGGATGAGTACTTGAAATTGTGTGGGGCTATGACCTATGGGAATTCTTAGAGTGGCATTGGTAAATGCTGGATTCGAAAGAGGACGGAAAGATGTCATTGTCAGCCCTCCCCTAGGGGTCATGTGCGTTGGGGCAGCGATGACGAGAGAGGGATATGAGGTCGCGCTCTTTGATTGGTCGGGGTTGGACCTGGATGCCGAAAGGCGCGAATCACTTGAGGCCTTCCGTCCCGATGTGGTAGGGCTCACGGTTGTCATGGGTACCTCCATTTTGCGTTCCATCGAGATCAGCAACTGGGGCAAAAAGATGGGGGCGAAAGTGGTCTGGGGAGGCCCGTTCCCTTCGGTTCTGCCTGAAATGGTTCTGCGGGAAGCCCCTGTCGACTTCGCGGTCATCGGGGAAGGAGAACAGACCATGATAGATCTGGCCCACGTGCTGGCATCTACCGGTGACCCGAAGACTGTCGATGGTCTTGCTTTCATGCATGGCAAGACACTGATTCGGACGGCACCGAGGATCAGGATGACTGACCTAGATAAATTGCCGATGCCGATGTGGCAGGAGCTTGGGGATCTTTCGAAATACCTGATAAATTATCATCGCCGAAAGGCGATACCAATGGTCACAAGCCGGGGTTGCCCCGGGACCTGTGCCTTCTGCTACACTAAAAGCATGTGGGGATACCGCTGGACCTCCCGCAGCGCAGAGAAGGTCGTGGAGGAGATCCAGTTGATAATGAAGGTGGACCCCCGCATTACCGCATTCATCTTCGACGATGACCTGTTTGCAGGCGACCCTAAGCGGATCTTTGATTTCAGCGAATTGCTGATTTCCCGAGGAATGGACATTAAGTGGAACTGCGAAATTAGGGCGAAGGATATCACTAGAGAATTGGTGATTAAGATGAAGGCGGCGGGATGCCAGGAGCTGCTGCTAGGTGTCGAGACGGGTTCTCAGAGGTTACTGGACAAGCTCTGCAAAGGGGTACGGGTCGAGAAGATCATGGAGGCGTTCGAGATAATGCACCAAGAGGGCATGAAGGCCATTGCTATGTTAATGGTCGGTCTACCCGGTGAGACCATGGAAGATTTCAAGGCCACAGACAAGCTGTTGCGAAGGATCAAGGCCGATGGTTTCTACTTCTCACTCTACATACCATCGCCGGGAACGGCCTTTTTAGAGGAATCCAAGAGCCATGGGTTTGAAGAACCAAAGGACCTGAATGGATGGGCCGGAATGGGTGAGTTCAACGTGGAGGCATATGAGTCCAGGAGCCTATCGAAGGTCCCAAAGAATAAGGTAGATGCGATGATCAATAGAGAGCAACGAAGGGTGAGAAGGAACCAGAATTGGATCTCTTTCCGCAATGATCCGGCGGGTGCGATGGCGCGTACCATGATTAGGAAAATGTCTGCGAAGAGATGACCCGCTAACGCAACATTCTTTCTATNNGCCCATGTGCTCTCGTCACTCGAAGAGATGAAGGAGTTCAAGGAGCCTTGGGAGCGACTCGAAGAGCTGAGCGATTGCTCCATCTTTTCTTCATATGCGTGTACAACTGAATGGATAAGGAGTTTTGGCGATCTGGTGGAACCAGCAGTATTAGTGATCGAATCGAAAGATGAGATAGAATACATCGCCCCACTGGCGGTGCGAAAAGGAAACATGCGAGGCCTGCCAGTAAGGGTGCTCGGGATGGTGGGCACGATCCTCGATACTTCGGAGTACTATGATCTCACATTCGTGAGGAAGAAGGGGTATGTTGGCAATCTCAATGCCCTTATCGATAGCATGGCGAGCGTTAAATGGGATGTGATCCAGTTTCGCGATATGGAGGACGATGATATGCTCGCTCCTTTGACACAAAATCTTACAGGCAGGTGGCAATGCGAATTGGAACCGGCAAGGCCATCACCGCTCGTCACCCTTATCCCGAACACCGATCCGATCAGCAACTTCGAACCGAGAACGGGGAGGCGAATACAACGGATAATTGCAGAACTCAGAAAAGAATCTCGCCTCGATACTCGAATGGCTAAAACGCCAGAGAGGATCGAAATAGCGATGAAGAAGTATCTGGAGCTCCACATCGCCCGATGGGAATCAAAAGGGGGTAGTATTTTCAAAGATGCCAGACAGAAAGAATTCCTCATCAATCTACCAGTGGAGCTAGCAAAGAGAGGAAAGGCTTGGGTGTTGGAAGTTCTTATTGATGGTGAGATAGCGTCGCAGCAGCTTTGCCTGTTAGACAAGAAATCCACCCGCATGTATCGAGTGGCCATGAACGATACATTCCGATCTTTCGCTCCCGGTTATCTTACTTCCTATTTCGCCATGCTCGAAGCTCAGAGAGATGGAAGTAATATTTTCGATATGGGGCCTGGGCCGGACGAATACAAATATAAAGTCGGTGGGAAGGACCATCCGAACTTTGCCATAAATGTGAAGCGCGGCAAGGTCAGAGTAGCCTCAAAGTTGCTCCATCTGGTCAAGAGGTCTCAAGGAGCTGAGTCTCTGAGAATCGAGGAAACGCCTGAGGATAAGTAGAGGCTACTTTACATCTCTGCCCCGGCATGAACCTCTATCCCCTTCGCGACGATGCCATAGGGTGTGATCCTCCTTGAATGCCGGATGCGTCTCATCTTGACGACGCGCAACGTCAACTGCATCTCGTTCTTGTCGGGCACCTCCACGTTCCTCAGGGCGATCACGCCGTCCGCCACATACTCGGCCAGGCCGTCCCTGGTGGACAATGGATTATCGTCCTTCACCTCAGCGGTCATGATGCAGGTGGCACCAGTCTTCTTGATGAGCTGTGTGAGATTGAACAGCATGACCCGCTTGTCGTGCTCGTTCTCGAAGAGCATGTTCAAGAGCGAAACCGAATCGATGACTATACGCGTGGCCCCGAAGGACTTGATGAAATCCGGTAGCTCCTTTCCTACCCGGGTGACGGTGGTTTTGGCATCGGTGGGCTCGAGCTTGACGAGCGCCAGCCTCTTCGCGTCCAGGTGCGGCTTCAGGTCCCAGCCGAAAGCCTTCGCATCATCCAGGATGGACTTCTCGTCCTCCTCCAGCGATATGTAGATGCCCTTCTCCCCTTCCTTCAATCCCTGGTTCAGGAACTGTATCCCCATGGTCGTCTTTCCGGTACCAAAGGAGCCCATGATCACGACCATGTGGGATTTAGGTATCCCGCCCTCCAACATCTCATCCAGACCTTCGATCCCCGATTTGACGCGGTCGACCATTTTCATCCCACCCTTTCCGTATCGATGACCACGAGCCCGCTCTCCGCCGTCACAACCGTTGCGAAACGAGCGATGCGCTCCTTATCAAGGTGGGCAAGCATGCTCATGAACTTTTCGACGTAGAGGTACCTCTGCCGCCTCGACGACATCGCGAACTTGCTCCATTCGAAGACCAGGGCGCCGTCCACGCTATCCATGATCATACGCTGCTTCCTCTCCTCCATGATGTCCCTGGTGAGTATCAGGTAGACTATCCCCTTCCAGCGTTTAGAGACCCTCTGCATGCCGCGGAGAACCGCCACTAGATCGGTGATCTCGATGTTGGTGCTCACCGCCAGGTCGGTCAGCGAATCGATTATTATCAGGCTCTTCGGAGCGTTCTCGTCCATGAAGTTGACCAGGGCTTCCAGCAAGTTATCCTCGCCAGATCCTTGAGCGAAGATGGAGGATTGTTCCCCTCCCCAGGATTTGGGCACCAGGGTCTTGCGGAAATATACCCCGGAGAAGTCCTTGAAGACCACGTTCCGCTCGAAAGCCCCGTAGAAGTCTTGGTTGAACGAGGCCTTGATCTCCTGCAGTATGTCCTCCTTCGAGCGGGAGAAGGTGATATAGCATATCTTCTCCGGCATGTAGCCATTCCTAGCCGCATGGCCCAGGAAGTAATCGCTCGATTCCGGGGTCTCTTTCACGAGGGAGAGCTTGGCCGCCGAGGTGTAGGCGAACTCGACCTGACCAGCTCCCAGTTCCCCGAGCAGCAGAACGGTCGAACCGACCGGCATTCCGCCTTTGATGATAGAATCGAAATCAGCTACTCCGGTGGGAATCTTGTTCTTGGATGGGGGCATGCCTGGCACCTTTGCTTGCGAGGCATCGTGCTATCGCCTTATCTACCTTTTCCGTGCGTCAGGATTCCTTGCCGACGAATTTGACGATAAGGCTGAGCAGCCGCTCCGCCGCCTGCCTCTTGATCTCCAGTCGGTCCCCCTCGAACACTTTCTTCTCGGTTACCTGCTTGAAGCCGTCCGTGACCGCGAACCAAACCGTCCCGACGGGCTTGGCGGCGCTCCCCCCTTTCGGGCCAGCTATCCCGGTGCATGCGGCCCCGATGTCCGATCCGACTACTCCACGCACACCCTCGGCCATCTCCTTCACGACCTCCTCGCTCACCGCTCCGCTGGCCTGCAAGGTGGTCTCATTGACCGCCAGCAGTCGCATCTTCGCTTCGTTGCTATACGCCACCAGGCTAGCAAGGAAATATTCCGAGGAGCCAGGGATGTCAGTGATCATGCTTCCAACTAAACCGCCAGTAACCGATTCCGCCAAAGCGAGCGTCTTCCCCTTGGCCTTAATGGTCTTCCCAACTTCCTTCTGCAGGCTCATTAGAATACCTCAACGGCGCCGCGCCGGCACATAGGTCTTTCAACCGCTGGATTCCATCGATCTCCTCGATGACCTTGGCGGTAGCTTTGGGGACGAGGTGCTTCCACTTCTCCCCGATAAGAATCCGTCTACGGATCTCCGTCCCCGAATAGGTCTCCCGATTGAAGAGCGGAGAAGCCCTGACCTCATAGCCAGCCTCGCTGAACAGCCTCTTGGTAAGCGCATTGTTGCTATACACCGCCTTGAACGGCGGGACCATCGAGACAACGTGCGCCACCCATACCGCGTAGCGGTTGACGTCCACGATCGGCAAGATGGAATAATTGGTCATGCCATCGTCCCTCAGCGCCTTCGATATCATCAGGTGCCTCTCACCGGCGGTGAACGGGTTCTCATATGTATGGGAGAACTGCGCGCTGCCGATCCCGATGGTTACCGAATCCCATTCCTTGGCGATGGTCCGGATCACTTCCAGATGTCCTTTGTGGAACGGTTGGAATCGACCAAGCACCAGGGCGTTCGTTTCTTCGCTCTTCAAGTTAATCCTAATTCCCCAAGAGAGTCCCGATATGATAACTTTAACTGATTATATCCTAAAATAGGATTATTCTAGCCAGTAGTTGGAGAAAATAGGAAAATGGATGAAGGCGTTTACGAAATGGCTTCTTAACGGGGAAGTGGCAACGGGTTGGGGAACACTGGTGGCTTGTCCGGCTTGTCGGACCGCTCCACCAGGGCGGCCAGCTTCTTCAGCAGGCTGTCCTTCTTTATCCCTCCGATGAGCGCGTTCTGCAGGACCTCGGTCATGTTACTCACCGGCACGATCTCGATCTTGCCGACATACCTCTCCTCCAGGACGACGTCCCTCATGTTCGCCAACGGAATGAGAACCTTTCTAATGCCCGATTCCGCCGCAGCCTCGATCTTGGCCGTTACTCCGCCAACCGGGAGCACTAGACCGCGCACGCTCAGCGATCCGGTCATGGCGACTGTCTGGTCAACCGGGACCTCTTCCAGCGCCGAGATGACCGCCGTTGCGACGGAGATCGACGCCGAATCGCCTTCCACACCGTCATAGGTGCCGATGAACTGCACGTGGACGTCATGGTTGGAGATGTCCTCACCAGTATACTTCTTGATGAGAGCCGATACGTTCGAAACGGCTTCCTTGGCGATCTCGCCTAGCTTGCCGGTGGCGATGATCTTGCCCGCGTTCTTGGCTTGAGCGGGCGTCACTTCGGCCACGATCGGCAGCACTATTCCAGAATACTCGGACATGGATGACTCGGTATTCAATGCCGCCAGGCCGTTTACGCAGCCGATCTCTGAACCGATGGTGATGAACGAGCGGTATTCCTTCCGCGCCTCGAGGTAGCGGTCGGCGATCTGCTGCTCCAACGAGCGAGCGATCTTCTTGGCCGCGATCACATGCTCCAGGGTGACAATCTGCTTGTTGTCCTCGCGGGAGATGTCCCCGGCGACGCGTATCAGTCCGCCGAGCTCGCGAAGGCGCAGTGTCAGCTGCCCTTTGCGTCCAGCGCGGCGCTGTGCCTCCTTGACGATCTCGCCTACTGCGCGCCTCTCGAAATGCGGGATCTTCTTGTCCTTCGCAACTTCTTGCGCCACGAATCTGATGAGCTTGGTACGGTTCTCAGTGGTATCGTCCATGGTCGAGCGCATATAGACCTCGTAACCATAGCCACGGATACGGGATCTGAGCGCAGGGTGCATGCCCTTCAAGGCATCCAGATTCCCGGCGCAAACCAGGATGAAGTCGCAGGGCACTGCCTCGCTCTTCACCATCGCGCCGGAGGAACGCTCGCTCTGACCAGTGATAGAGAACTTGCCCTCCTGCAACGCAGATAGCAATGACTGCTGCGACTCGATGCGCAGCATATTGATCTCATCGATGAACAGCACGCCCTTTGACGCCTTATGGATGGCACCGACCTCAAGCCGCTCATGCGCCGGTGTCTCCAGACCCCCGGATTGGAACGGGTCGTGCTTAACATCCCCCAGCAACGCGCCGGCATGGGCGCCAGTGGCGTCGACGAAAGGCGGCATCTCGGTGTTATCGTGGGTCACCAGCAGCTTGGGGACCATTATGTTCTCTTGCCTTCCACCGGTATATCGGCTGAAGAAGAAGATTATGACCGCCAGCACCAGACCGAAGAGGATGATCATTGGGTCTAGCATGCCGCTCTGGATATAGAGCACGACGGAAAGACCGACGACCAAGAATGCGATCATTATGATCATGGAGGAGCGTTGCTGCTTGCGCTGCAGCGCCTCTCTCTTTTGGGCGACGACGATCTCCTTCCCTTTGCCTGCTGGTACGGTCCGTATCTTCGGTTCGTTCGGGTCCTCGGGATTGTGATAGGCTATCACGTCCTGAAGATCTCCTTTGGGAAGGTACTCGGTCATCGATCGGGCCAACATGGACTTCCCAGTGCCCGGCTCTCCGATGAGCATGACATGTCGCTTCTGTTCTGCCGCCTTCTTGATGACCTCTACGGCTGCATCCTGACCGATTACCTGTTCAGAAAGCTTCTCTGGGATCTTCAGGTCAGCGGTGGTGTTGAAGCCTTGGGTTTCTATCCAAACGTCCACGTCGGCGATCGCCGCTGCGGGGCTTGGTTCTGCTTCTCCCATATGTATAATTCTCCTAATACTGGATTCTACTCATAATAGAACCACTTAATAAGGCTATTGCTGAAAGTC
>PMBU01000098.1:10807-17068 GCA_003153895.1 Methanomassiliicoccaceae archaeon
CCCCCCGGCGTGGCGGAGATCCTGAGGCAAGATGGGATCGAGACGCTATATCCGCCGCAGGAGAAGGCCATTCCCCTAGCGCTTCAAGGAAGGAACCTATTCCTGGCCGTCCCCACTGCCAGCGGAAAGTCGCTAGTGGCGTACCTTGCAGCGCTGAAGCATGTGATCGAGCGCGGTGGCAAGGCGTTGTATATCGTGCCCCTGCGGGCGCTGGCGGCCGAAAAGTACGAGGACCTGAAGCGGTTCGAGTCCCTAGGCGTCCGCACCGGCGTATCGGTCGGCGACTTCGATTCCCCGGACCCGGCGCTGGAGAAGTTCGATATCATCGTTGCCACGTCCGAAAAGGCTGATTCGCTGCTCAGGCATCGCAGCTCCTGGCTCCAGAAGATCTCGTTAGTGGTGGCGGACGAGGTCCATCTGATCCACGACCCGGAGCGGGGCCCGACGCTCGAGATCACACTCACCAAGTTCCGCAAGTTCAACCCCGACCTGCAGGTGATTGCGCTCTCCGCCACCGTCAAGAACTCCAAGCAGCTGGCCGATTGGCTGGACGCTGAGCACATCTCCTCCGAATGGCGGCCGACGCCGCTGAAGGAAGGAGTATATCTGGACGGCGAGGTGCGCTTCACGGACAACTCCAAGCTGGAATTGGAGGACGTCCGGGACCCCATATGGAGCCTGGCGAAGGACAGCATCAAGGGAGGGGGGCAGTGCCTGGTCTTCGTCAACACCAGACGCTCCACCGAGACGGTAGCTGCCAGCTTGGCAACAAGGATGCGGGAGATCATCCACGAGAAGGTGCAGATCGAGGACGAGGAGAGCTTGCTGGTCGACGAGGGCGAGCCGACCTCCATCGGTAAGCGACTTCGTTCCTGCGTGCATCGCGGCGTGGCTTTCCATCATGCTGGACTTTCAAACGAGCAGCGTAAGAGCGTCGAGCAGGCGTTCAAGAAGGGCACCATCAAGGTCATAGTGGCAACGCCCACCCTTGCGGCTGGCATCAATCTGCCCGCCAGGAGAGTGATCATCCGCGAAGTGCATCGCTATGAGAACGGCGTCGGGAACGTCTCCATCCCAGTACTGGAGATCAAGCAGATGTGCGGCCGTGCTGGCAGACCCCGTTACGATAAGTATGGAGAGGCCATCATCATCGCCAAGAGCGATGCGGAGAGCGATTTCCTATTCGAGAATTATCTGCTGGGCGAGACGGAGGAGATTTATTCCAAGCTGGGATCGGAGGGCGTTCTAAGATCGCACGTCCTCGCGACGATAGCAACCGATACCGTTTCATCCAAGGAGGGGCTGATGGACTTCCTCGATTCGACGTTCTACGCGCACCAGACCTCTCTGATAGGGCTCGAAGATGCTACCGACAATGTTCTGGAATTCCTAACTGCAGAGGGGATGCTGGTCGATGACGGGCGCCTCCGCGCCACATTCTATGGCAAGAGGGTATCGGACCTCTACATTGACCCGATGACGGCGGTCAAGCTCCGCGATGCGCTGCGCGCCTTCGACCCGANNCGATTGGCTGGAGACGAAGGTCAACCAGCGCTCGGCGGAACTGCTGCTCCCCATTCCCAATGACCTGGAGGAATATGAGTTCTTCTTGGCGGAGGTGAAGACGGCCTGCGTGCTCGACGATTGGCTGCAGGAACTGGAGGAGGAGGCTTTGCTGGAGAAGTACACCATCGGGCCTGGGGATCTGCACAACAAGGTCGAGATCGGTGAATGGCTGCTCTATTCGATGCGAGAGCTATCGAACATCTTTAATCGCGAGGCGTACCCCCCCTTGACGGAGCTGATGACACGAATCAGGTATGGCGTGCGCCGGGAGTTGCTGGAACTGGTCAAGCTCCGCGGCGTCGGCCGGGCCCGAGCGCGATCCCTGTTCGATAACGGCGTCAGGACGTTTGAGGACGTCAGAGAGCTCGAGATTGGGAAACTGGCTCGTATCCCGAAGATCGGGGATATTTTGGCCACGAGCCTGAAGGAGCAAGTCGGCGACAGCCGAAGGCCGAAGAAGGAGAAAGACGGTCCGCCCCCGACGCCGCAGGTTAATGCCCCAACCGAGAAGGAAAAAAGATCACAGTCAGGGCAGCGCAAGCTGATGGACTTCTAGAAGTCGGTGATCGCCCGGGTGACGGCGAAGCCGCGCTCGTTGCGGAAGAACGAGAAGTAATTGTTCGAATGGTCGGTCTCGCGCATCTTGACGCAGCGCAGGCGGCGCTGCACTTCCGTTTCGGACACCTCGACCATCTTCAAGTGCACTATCCCATCGGCCAGGAAATCCGTGTCGTGCATGCCATAGGAAGTGAAGGCCCCGACCGGCATCTCACTGATAACCATGACAGTTATGTCCAGTGACCGCAACCACTCGAAAAGCCTGAAGTACTCCTCGCGAGGCCGAGGCATGTTCGCGATCATCTCCAGAGCGCCTATTGAATCGATTACCAGCAAGTCGTAGTTGAACCGCTTCTTCGTCTCGCTGATGGCGAAGCGGAAGGTGTCCATAAACTGCGCACCCTCGCTCTTGCGCCTGATCTCGCCCAGGTCGAGCACTTCCACATTGCCCAGGGTCTCGCCTTTCAGCCCGAGGTTCTCCATCTGCCGAATGAGGCTGGGGCGGCTCTGCTCCAATGAGATGTATAAGCCGTTCACGCCGTCCCGCTTGGCGTTCATGAACAGTATGTGATATGCGAGCGACGACTTCATCGTCCCGGCGGCGCCTGCCACGATCACAATGTGACCCTGCGGTATCCCGCCGTTGAGGTTCTCGTCGAATCCGTCCACATAGGTACGGTACCTGGGACGCTTGGGGTTCGGAGCGGATGCCATATAATGTGTGTGCATCTATCTGAATGGATAAATCTGTTTGCTAGTGAATGGCGATTTGCGAAATGGGAAGGGTGGCATTGGCCTTGATTTCCCAAGATGGCCTTTCATCATCGATATGCCTCTCCATTCTGATTAGGATTTCTTCTTTGATTTCATAAATAAACCATATGAAATGATTTTAGCAGCGCATGCAATGAGAACCTCTGGACCTTCCCGACAATATCTACGATCCCAATAGAAGTCAGATGGAAAGCCAGCAAATACTCTCTACTAGCAAATACTCTCTACTAAGGGCAGTTGAGAATATAGAATCTCATAGCACTCGATTATAATATTAGGGAATTTGCCGGGAAGTGAATATTGACTTCGCTTGAGCAGTGGTCCTCCCGCAGACTTCCCTTTTGACCAAGCGAGCGAATGGAACGAAGATGTCCTCAGGCGATTAGGAATAATGAAAGGGTCCATGAGGAAACGCCATACCGGATCAAGAGTTCTGTAGCGACACTAATCATAATTCTTAGGAAAGGTGGGAGTTCCAAATTTCTTTGGGCCTGCCTATTTCTTTATCGGTATAGTCAGCTTGCGATAATGTTGTTTTTTCAACAAGATGAACCAAATATTAGGGATGATCGCAATTAATCCAATAATCAAAATAATAAGAGATAATATAAGAATTGAGGGGGAAAAATTCATTGAGGCTCCTGTTTAGTATTATCATTAATGATATTGATGCTATATATAATTGAAGATTAAAAAAACTGATAAGATTTCAGCATCATCCCTCATGGCCCGAACCTCTTCTGCCTGGCTATTTGGGAAGGGTCATGACCACTTAGGCGCCCTTATTGCTCTTTCGGGTTAGAGTATATGGTGAACTGGGATAAGGCGTGACCATTCTACGTTCATCCTACCAGGAATTTCAACTTTGAAGATATCTTACTCGCTCTCCTTGGCTCTTTCCAATCAAGTTGGCCTTTTTGAGCAACCCCCGAGGGAACTATTATTCCTCGGTCAATGCGAACTAAAACGCCTTTGCAATTATTCAATAGCAGAGTCTACTGGTCATCGAAATTATTTGATTCTCTATCATATCTGGCATCTATTCCCCAGGCTCGAGCAATCGAAATTGACATAAGTTTATATCTTCGCCTTGTTTCATAAAGCGTCAAGTTCGGTTATTCCAACGAGTTATCAAATCAAGGTGGGTATGGACAGAATGAATAAACAATTCATCAGACATTTTACATGTTTCAGTATACTGTCCATGCTCCTGATTGGAGCGTTCCTTATCGTTGCCACGGAAAGAGCATCTGCAGCCCAGGATGGCGACTATACCTATTCAATAGATGCAAACTATGCCAATATCACTGGATATGTTGGCACTGGCGGAGCGATCGAGATCCCTTCAGAATTGGATGGGTATGAAACGGTTGCCATCGGAGACTATGCGTTCTTCCAGATCACCTCGCTGACATCGGTGATCATTCCTAACAGTATCACTTATATTGGGGAGGGGGCGTTCGACCAATGCGCCAATCTGACCTCAATGACCTTCGGCGACGGCATAACAATCATCGAAGATTATGCGTTCGCCAACTGTAGCTCCCTGACATCGATGGTATTCTTAGGTCTCACTTCACCGGCCATTGGAGGAGTCAATTGGACGATGGGTACGCCTGACACAATAAGAGGCCACGCATATGCCGCTTCCAATTTCCCCGTCCTAGGGGATGTCTTTAATGGGCTGATCATGGGTGATGTCATACCGATAGCACCCGATATCCCTACGGGTTTAATTGCCACCCCCGGCAAGGCTCAGGTGGTCCTGGAATGGACCGCCCCCGCCAATGATGGTGGAAGCCCCATAACTGGATACAATGTCTACCGTTCGGCTACCGAGACCGGGACTTACTCCCTGATCGGTTCGCCGACTGAGCCCACCTTCATGAATGTTGGCTTGACCAACGGCCAGACCTATTGGTATGAGGTCGGTGCAGTCAATGAAGCAGGAGAGGGGGCGAGGACCGCCCCGGTATCATCTGTTCCTTTCACCACTCCTGACGCTCCCACTGGGCTTATGGCCACGGCTGGCGATGGCAGCGTTACTCTTAGCTGGACAGCTCCTGCCTTCGATGGCGGGCGTGCGATCGATTACTACGTCGTCTACAAGGATAGCTTCGCCCTAACAGATCATCCAACTGGCCTGTCGATCTTGATTACCGGCCTGACAAATGGGCAGAGCTACTCCTTCACGGTGGCGGCGCACAACTTCGCTGGCGTTGGTGCAATTTCCGATGCAGCCTCGACCACCCCCCGCGCTGCGCCCGAGGCCCCCACTGGACTAACAGCCACCCCTGGCAACTCCCAGATCACCCTTGGTTGGTCCGCGCCCACCAGCGAAGGCGGAAGCGCGATAACCAACTATAATATCTACCGCAGCACCACCTCAGGTGGAGAAGCAATTCTGGATACAATCGGAAATGTCCTTGGCTATACTGACTCGGGCCTGACAAACGGACAGACCTACTTCTATCGGGTCAGTGCTGTGAACGCTGCGGGCGAGAGCCCGCTGTCGAATGAGGCCACGGCTACGCCGGTCACTGTGCCGACTGCGCCTCGAGGCCTGCAGGCCGTTGCCGGGGATGCAGTCGTCGACCTGAACTGGACCGTTCCCGAATACGCCGGCCCTGAAATGTTGACCTATCATCTCTTCCGGGATGGTTCGCTAATATTGAGCGGGGCCATTCTAACTTACAGTGACACCTCGGTCGCTAACGGTGTCACCTACTCCTATAAGGTAGCCGCTTCCAATTCAGTCGGCTGGGGACCGAACTGCTCGGCAGTGCTGGCCGTCCCGACGTCGAGCGATACCGTGCCGACATCTCCTCGAGGTTTGACCGCTACCCCGGGTGTCTCGCGTGTCAACCTGAACTGGACTGAACCCTCATATGTGGGACCAGGTACGATCACCTATCACCTGTTCCGCGATGGTTCGGAGATCTGGAACGGGACCGATATCACTTATCTGGACTCCCCGTTGGCCAAGGGAGTGCAATACACCTATACCGTCGCGGCGCAGAACATGATCAGTTGGGGGCCGAATTCCACTGAGGTCCTTGTGACTCCGTATGGAATGCCAGATGCTCCGAGGGGCTTGAATGCAACTGCTGGTCATGAACTCGTGGACCTAAATTGGACGGCACCTTTGTACGCGGGACCGGGAGTAATATACTATCACCTCTTCCGTGATGGTATCTTGATATGGAATGTGACTGATGGATCATATGAGGACATTGGAGTCATAGACGGAGCAATGTATTCATACAAAGTCGCCGCGAACAACAGCATCGGCTGGGGATTGAACAGTACGGAGGTGCAAGCCACTCCGACATCAAACGATACATCCCCATCATTCCCCATCGG
>PMBU01000041.1:0-8504 GCA_003153895.1 Methanomassiliicoccaceae archaeon
TCATCCACGATGCCAAGCACCTGCTGCTGAGCGAGTTCCAGGTCAAGATCAAGGGGACGAGCCTGCAATGCACCGCCAAGGGAGAGAAGTTTGATTCCGAGAGACATGCCTACCGTCACGATGTGAAGGCCATCACCTACCACATGCTGGAAGTGAATACCGAGGAGCCTTCGGTGACGGTGATACTGGACATTTGAGGTGCCCATGAAAGCTTCAGCGATTGCCTACCCGATCCAGGGCCTGATAAAATACCACGGACTGAGGGACGAGCAGCTGCGCCTGCCATTCCATGACTCCATCTCCGTCTGCACGGCCCCGATCAGGACGCTCACCACCATCGAGTTCGGCCAGGAGGACGATAGCGCGGCTTTCGACGGCAATGCCGCCCTGGGACGGGACATGGAGCGGATTCTGGCCGTAGTCGACCCATTGCGGCAGCTGGCCAAGGAGAAGTCGTGCTTCAAGATGGTCTCGGAGAACTCCTTCCAGTCTAACATCGGCCTGGGGGCGTCCGCCTCCGGGTTCGCCGCCTTGGCNNTGGTTCGCTGGCAGCGGGGACGAGGACAGCTATTCCAGGCAGTTGGCGGGACCAGAGCAATTGGACATGGGCATTATTGCCGCCCTGATCCCGGCGCACAAGTTCACCGACAATGCGCACAAGGACGTGGTCACGTCGCCGTTCTTCCGAGCGAGGCTGGAATATGTGGTAGAGGTGCTGGATAAGATGGAGAAGGCGATCTATGCACAAGACATTGACCGCATCTGCTCCCTGGCCGAAACCGATACCTTGCTGCTGCACGGCATCACGATGACCGGTATCGACGAGCACTTCCTCTGGCGGCCAGAGACGGTCAAGGTCATCCTTGAGGTCAAGAAGATGCGCTCGGAGGGATTGATGGCATACTTCTCCATCGACACCGGGGCGACCGTCTACGTCAACAGCGCGCTGGAGGCAAGAAAAGAGGTCCGGTCGCGCATCGAGGCGCTTGGCATCAGGACGATCGAGTGCAGCGTCGGCGGTGAAGCGGAGATAGTGAACGAACATTTATTCTGAGCTGAACGACTTGGGATGATGAGGAATGATGCTGTGACTCTAAACCTGGGATGGTTCTCAAGCGGCAAGGACGAATCAGCGCGAGTCCTCCTCTCCAGCATCTTGAAAAGGAAGGACGATGGATTGCTGGACGTCTCGATCAAGTTCGTCTTCTGCAATTGGGAAGAGGGGGAAGAGCCCCAGCACCCCGACTTCGCGCAAAGGCAGAAGTTCTTCCAGCTCGTTCGCGAGCTAGGGATCCCCCTCATTACCTTATCATGGAAGAGATTCCGCGACAGCCTCAAGACCGGGTCGAAGGACGAGTGGCGTGCGGCATATGGAGAGATGATGCGAACCTTGATCGAGGGAAGCCCCTTCGACCTGGGCATCCTGGCCGGGTACAATCTCTGGATCGATCGGGATACCTGCGCCCGGTTCAGCATGCTGAACCTTTATCCGAGCCTTCCAGGCGGGCCACTGGGGACGGAGCAGGAGGCGATCTGCCAGGTAATAACCCAAAGGGCTGGTCGACATGGCATTATGATCCTGCTGTGCTCTCCCGAACAAGAGCAAGGAATCCCGCTCAGCTTTAGCTCCTTCCCATTACAGACCCCCGAGTACAAACCACTCTGGGGGCAGTTCGACACCGCTGTGGGAAAACGGACTTTCGAGACCATCTCGAAGGACCAGGTGGAGTCGTCAGCTCTGTTCAAAAGGATTCACATTGAGGTCAAGGCAAGAGAGTCGCCGCTGCTCGCTTATACCATGATGATGCTAGCCGATGGCGGCGTGAAGATCATCAACGGAAGGATACATGAAGGAGACATCATGATGAAGAACGCCCGCGATCTGACGGTCGCGGTTGACCAGGCGATTGCGAACAAGGATTTCTGAGGTGGACCGAGATGGACTTCGAGGGGCTGGAGGAGGTGGTAGCCTACGAAGGCAAGCAGTTCGTGATCGACCTGGACGGACCAATCACTAACAACGATATTGCCCTTCAACTTAGCGAGAATTTCATTCCAGACGGAGCTCAGCTCTATGCCAAGCTGTGCAGGTACGATGACCTCGTTTCCAAGAGGCGTAAGAACCACAAGTCCAAGGTTGGGGGCAGGCAGCAGCTCATCCTCCCATTCCTTCGCGCTTATGGCGTGAACGATTCCAAGATGCACGAGTTCTCGCGCTCTCATATCAAAATGTCACCGGGCGCGGCCAAGACAATGCGCTTCGTTCAGGAGCTGATGGCCTCCTTCCTGGTTTCTGCTTCCTATGAGCACCATGTCAGCGAGGTCTGCGACCTCATCGGCTTCCCCTATGAGAACGCCTATTGCACAAAATTTAGCATGGACGTCGTCCAAATGGACGATTGGGAAGCGGATCTACTAAAGAACTATGCGCGAGAGGTCGTCTCGCTCCCGCCATTCGATGCTGTGATCGAAGCTAATGAGCCGGCGGAACTCAACTCCAGCGACCAGACAACGTTAAATCGCCTGGATGACATCTTCACGAAGGAGATCAGCGACCTCAATGCCTTCCGCCTGGTGACTGAGGTCCATTCAACTGGGGCGGACGAGAAGGCCGCCGACCTACTGGACATCTGCAAGAAAACCGGAGTTGGCCTCGAGGATACGATATACGTAGGAAGCGATAGCACCGATACTCTAGCGCTCCAGCTGGTGAAAAGGGGCGGCGGGTTGTCCATCGCCTTCAACGGCAACCCAGAAGCGACAAAGGAGTCGCTCGTGAAGGTGATCTCCGAGAATTCCGTCGTGTTGTCGGTCATGACAGAGGCATTCTACAAGTCGGGAAAGGATGCGGTGATGTCCCTGGTCGATGATTGGAGCATCCAACATATCCAAGGCTCGGGATTCGTCCACGATTACCTGGTCAGGGAGCTGTCCAGGGTCTTCCCGGGCGGATTGCCGAAGGTGGAAAGGGTTAGAATGAGTCTAATAGAACAGCAAGTCGAAGGGAGCATCGCTTCCAAACATGACGATAAAATGGACTTTTCTCGACGACGATGATCGGCCGAAGGCCGATTTCGCCTAACATCTTCTTATTCATCTTCGAAAACAAGATAACGCATCAAATCACCGCGGGATATTATCCCGACCAGATTGTCGCCATCCAACACCGGCATGCTCCTGATCTTGTTCTCCACCATGTACTCGACCGCTTGACGGATGCTATCGTTCGGTCCGATGGACACTATATTGGAGCTCATGACATCATCGACCTTGTCCACCAGTATGTTAAGGTAGGTCGCTTTGGTGAATTTACGCTCGACCACGAACGCCCGTAGGAGGTCGAGCTTCGTTACCACCCCGACCAGTCTCCCGTCCTTGATCACGGGGAGCATGTTGAAGTCATTCTCCTCGAAGATAGCCAGGAGGTCCTTGAGCCGGGTCTGCGAAGCCACACTTACCACGTTCGGCGACATGGCTTCCTTGACGAGCGCCTCCCTCATTGTCCTCTTGGTTACCATTGCAGCATCCCTGAAGGGGATTGAACGCACCATTACTTCAATCCCTCCTCGTTGCAATTTCTGCAAAGGAAAACATGAGCTGTTGATGGATTAAATAGGGATGGCGACCGTTACCGGTAAGGAAGAATGAAGGCAAACTAATGGAACTGGTCCTCATCTCAGGCTTCTTGGGCTCAGGAAAGACCACCATGCTCCTATCGACCGTGGACCAGATCATCGCATCGACCGGCAAGAAAGTGGCGATCATAAAGAACGATTTTGGAAATGTGGGCATAGATGCGAAGGTAATGGAGAAGTCCGGCCTGCAGGTCAGTGAGCTCCCGAGCGGATGCATCTGCTGCACGTTGGGGATCGACTTCCTGAGGACGCTTACGGAAGTGGCGACGGAATTCCATCCAGACCTCGTTTTCGTCGAACCTTCGGGCTTGGCCGACCCGGCAAGCATCATCACCTTGATGAAAGGGTATAAAGGGCCAAAGGTGGAGAAGACGAGGGTCATGATAATCGTGGACGCCGTCCGTTTCAACCTGATAAGTAGGGCGATGCCAGCCCCGATGGAGAGGCAATTCAAGATCGGAGACGTCATCGTGATCAACAAGATCGATGAGGCGACAGTGGATCAGATCGACGAGGTGAAACGGGCAGTCCGTGCGATGGGCCTGGAGAAGCAGATCATAATGGCGTCGGCCCTTCGAAAGGAGAACGTGGATATGGTTGCAAGAGCGATGGTGGAATTATGATCTCCGAAGATTTCTCTGCATATGCCATTAAGGTGGAAGTGAGCCTGAGGATCAGAATGGACCCGGCGGCTCTGACGAGCGCGGTTGAGAGGATGATGACCGCGATCGCATTGCGATGCGTTGCGAACGGTACCTATCTCATTGGCCACATCAAATCGATCTCGGAGATAAGTGACGGCAGCTGGCTAGCCGGCAGCATAACGGACCTGGACGGGAAGGTCAGGTCAACTGGTGCCTTCAACTCATCATCGGACAAGCTCGGAGTAGTGATCAATGCCTTGCAGTACGGCCTTAAAATGGATAAACTGGAGACGGTCGTCCGTGAGGTCGTGGTGGAGCAATTGTCTTTCATCGGCAAGGTGGTGGTGGAGGAGATCGGGGGCGAGCATGACCATAAGGGGGGCCACGACCACTTCTGCAAGATAGACCTCGAGTGATGAGAACGGGGTCGATCAGTCCATCTTATTCCTTTTGGCATGATGGACAGAAGAAGGTCGTCCGTCCATTGACCTTGATGGAAACGAACCTACCATTTCCCCGGGGGCATGATGCGCTCAACCCCCGAACGGGCAGCATGAAGCCCTTCGGCAGCCGGTCGAAGTCCGAGGACACTCGCACCGATGCCAGAAGTACCTTCCTCGTATTCCTTTGGATCGCTCCTGCTTCCTTCGCGCTCAACCCCTTTGCCGACCTCATCGGGTGTATCCGAGATTGGAAGAGGACCTCGTCAGCATACAGGTTGCCGATGCCAGCGATGACCTTCTGATCGAGCAGGATTGTCTTAATCGCCCTATCATGCTTGCCGATGCGAGCTATGAACTCCTGCCTGCCGACCTCGAGGGCGTCTGGTCCGAGCCGCTTCATCATGATGAAGTCATCGACGCTCGCAGCCAGACCGATCGCCCCGAACTTGCGCATGTCCCTATAGACCATTTGCGAGCCTTCCTTGAAATCGAAGAGCACGCGATCATGCTTGTCTGGGCGCTTTCCTTTGGCATTGTAGATCAGGTCACCGGTCATCCCCAAATGCACTGTGACGCATCCTCCTCGGTCAAGCTCGATGAACATCTGCTTCCCGTGACGACGTGCGCCAATGATCTTGCGACCTCTGCAGAATGAGGCCAGTTCCTTCGCCGTGCATCCCTCCAGGACGCCACCATCCACCACTTCGACCGAGCGGATGGTTCGACCAGAGCATGCTCGATCGATACTGGCACGAACGATCTCTACTTCAGGGAGCTCGGGCATAGATGGCCACAGAAGGCGTCATCGGGCTAATCTCCTTTGCTATGGGAGGGCGCGTCAAGGAAGAATCATATATTCTCCACGTCATTTGTGATAGTCGCCGAACAGACATCTGGCCGTCGCCTCCTGACTTGGACCGAACGGCCTTGAGCAAGTAGGAGCGAGAACCGATGACAAGTCCCAAAGACAAGTACCGCATCAAACAGCTGTCAATATTCTCCGAGAACCGGCCTGGCAGACTGATGGACATCGCCAAGGCGATGAAGGAAGCCAAGGTCAACATCCTGGGCTTCACCATCGCCGAGGGCATGGGCTACGGCGTGGTCCGGGCGCTGGTCGATCAACCCGAGAAGGCCTACGATGAACTGGTCAAAGAAGGGTTCATTGTACGTTACACGGACGTGCTGGCTGTCAGGATGGAGGACTCTCCGGGAGGATTGTACGACCTGACAACGGTCCTACAGGCAGCTGGCATCAACATCGAATACGCTTATGGATACAGCATGCCGCCCGGCGCGGTGCTGATCGTCAAGGTAGAGCAGGTAGAGCAAGGCATCGACACGCTGCAGAAGAAAGGTCGAGAGCTGCTCGACACCTCATATTTCAAGTGATGGACGGAGATGGTCGACGTGTCCTGCTGGAACCCGAAGATCGAGATGATGCCTCGTGATGAGCTCAACAACGTACAGCTGAAGCACCTGCGAGCATTCGTCCACAAGCTCTACGACCAATCCCGTTTCTATCGGGAAAGGATGGTCGAGGCTGGCGTCACCCCCGATGGCATCACGACGCTGGACGATGCCGCCAAGCTCCCCTTCATGATGAAGAGGGACCTGCGCGAGATCGAGCAGGCGCGATTGTTCATGGTCTCGAACAACGAGCTTGTGCGGTATCATGCATCCTCGGGCACCACCGGCCGGCCGACCATTGTTGGCTATACCCAACACGACATCGACCAATGGTGCGAATCGGTGGCTCGTGGCCTGATGTCGGCGGGGATAGGGCAGCAGGACATCATCCAGATCTCCTACACCTATGGATTGTTCACCGGCGGCCTCGGGCTGCATTACGGAGCAGAGCGCATCGGAGCGACGGTCGTCCCGGCGAGCACCGGGAACACCGAACGCCAGATCGACCTCCTCAAGAATCTGGGCGTAACGGCAATGGCCTGCACCCCCTCCTATATGATGTATCTTGGAGAGACCGCGCAGCGGATGGGCGTGAGCATCAAGGACGACACCAAGCTGAAGATCGGAATCCTAGGCGCCGAGCCTTGGTCGGAGGGAATGAGGGAGCGCATGCAGGACTGGTTGGGAATAAGGGCCATCAACATCTATGGAACTAGCGAACTCTCCGGACCCTTGTGGAGCGAATGCTCGGAGCAGTCGGGGATGCATGTCTGGAGCGACCTCACGTTGGCAGAGATCATCGACCCGAAGACCAGCGAAAGGCTCGGTCCGGGCGAGAAGGGCGAGTTGGTCATCACCATGCTTCAAAAGGAAGCACTCCCCATAATCCGCTACCGCACCGGCGATATCACCACTCTCGAAGAGGAGAAATGCGGATGCGGCCGTACCCACCCACGCATCGGTCGGATCACTGGCCGCGTGGATGACATGTTGATCATCAGGGGCATCAACGTCTTCCCGTCGCAGGTCGAATACTCGTTGATGACGAACCCTGAGGTGGGAAACGAGTTCCAGATCATCGTGGATCGAACCGGTGCGCTGGACGATATGACCGTAAGGGTGGAATTGAAGCCGGAGGCATTCACGGACAACATGGCCGGCATCGAGAAGGTGCGGGCGAGGNNAAGCGCAAGCTGTGATGTTCAACGAATCGGACAACGCGCTCGCCTAATGGCTGAAGACCCGGAAGTTACCGACCCCTCGGAATCCCAGGCGACGATAAAGGCTGGAAGCGACCGGAGAGGACTGGAGCACCGCATGCTGGTACCCTTCTTTCCTCCCTGTGCGTAATATCTCCTGCGCGAGCCATGACCCCAAGCCGTAGCTACGATGAGATGGCACCACCGATATCCAGTAGAGGCCGATGTCGTCACCCCCCCTGAACATGAGCCCGGAGGCGACCGGCTCCTCGCCCTTGAGGGCGACGACCAGTTCATTGCGAGGGTGACGCGACGGACTCAGATTGCGGATGAAGTCCGAGAACTTCTGGCGGATGTCCTCGGGCAGCTCATATCCGTTGAAAGCCGCCCTCGCAAATGCATCCATGTCCGATTCCTGGTCGACGAACCGCAAACTGCATCCGAACGGCGGTCGAAGGTCAAGCAGCAGGCTATCGAGGTCCGCGACCATCGCGGGCAGGCTCATGGCGTGATTGAGGTCGAGCTCGATCAAGTTGGGGATGGGGCCATTGCCATTCTCCGGCATCCAAATAGTATAAGGATTCCCGCGTTCCCGGAAGAAAAGCTCGATTTCCTCGAGGTCCTCCCGATCAGGTCGGACTTTCAGGTATGCCAGATTCAGGGCAGGGATGTCAAGCGAAGAGCAGAAGCAAATCTTCCTGGAATCCTCTCGCACTGCGCCATTCCCCTTGATGCCGGACTCATGAGCGTACTCGAAAAGATTCCTTTCTACTCGGAGGAATTCATCATCTTGATGTCCTGGCATGTCGACATTCCTTGACATTATGACTTGTGATTGGAATATTTAGGGATACCGCGCTCAGTACCATTCCTGGATATGATGACCCGCCAATCGTCTGGCATCGAATGCCCCACCGATCTCAGGTACCGCAGCAATCTGGACCGCAGGTCGGTTCCTTCTTGCCTGTCAAAGCAGCGCGGATCATCGCAGCGGCGCATCCGACCCCACTGTCCACTTCGATCGCCGCCACTGGACAGTTCATTTGGCAGGCGCCGCACTCGATGCAGCCGGAATGATCGGCGACCTTGACCTTGGCACCATCGGGCGAGAAGACGCCATGCGGGCACACCTTGGTGCACATACCGCAGTTGACGCAGCGCTGCGGATAGTAC
>PMBU01000041.1:8615-15136 GCA_003153895.1 Methanomassiliicoccaceae archaeon
GAGCACGAAGAGCAATCCGCCGAGGAGTCCGAGGATGAGACCTTTGGAACTGAACTGCCTGGTTGGAAGGTAGGGGAGAAGCAGAGGGAACAAGACCAGCCCGAAGACGGCGACGATCAGGACCGCAAATAGCCCCATCAGTCCCCCTAGCAGCAACATTACCAATGCGGCTGGAAGCAGGAACTTCGAGTAATTGACTATCTCAACTGGCACTAGGACCATTCTGTCGCGAATTGGGAATCGCACTCGCCGCATCTCTTCCGTTGCCTGGTGATCCTTCATGTATTCTTTGATGTCGGAGGCGAGCACCGGTCCATATTCGACCTTGAAGCCGCACTTCCGCCTCACCTCGTGTGCATTCACTCCTGGCGCTCCCAATTGTGGCAGGATAATGGTGCGTTGCTGCACCGCCTCTTTCAAATTCGTCTCTTCGATGCGCTTGATTATCTCCTCCGTGCCGAAGGTGCCTTTGCCAGCAGCGCACCAGACGTTGATTCCGCTGGTATCCAGGACCAAGATGTGAGCGTCCATCCCCTCGAGCCCCGAACGCAGGGCATCGAAGCTGAGGCTATAATTTGAAGTTACAAATACCGGGGCGTCTGGCGATGGATCGCCCAATCGATAGTGACCCGGCAAGACCTTATGGCCCATACGGTCCCACCCGATGCGGGCCAGCATATGGTCCCACCTATCGGAATCGGTCAACTCGCTGACGGTGGTCATGATCTCGCTCATATGTCACAGCCTCACTCAAGTTCCTTGGCGAGAGGCCCGACAAGCCCTTTGACCCGGGAAGCCAGCTCCTCGCTCTTGAAAAGATAGATGCAGCAGACCTTCCCGTTCTTCTCACGGGTGACCAGGGCCAGCTTGTCGCCAGGCTTGATCCCGGCTCGCGCCCTAACCTCCTTGGGAAGGACCATTTGACCGCGATCGTCGACCGAAACTATCGATTCCACCTTTAGTGGCTCCTCGATCGGCTTACATTCACATTTGGCCTTGTTCTCGCTCGCCTTGGACATAAACTCCTCCCGGCATTGGTCTTCGGGTATAAATATTAATCAGTAAAATCAGAATAATCAGAAAACGCAGATTGAATTAGCGATCGAGCGTTATTATGTTCTCGTTGCTGACAACCACCTTGTCGTTCGTGACCTTGCCGTTACCGCTCTCCTTTTCGAGCTTGCACCTCTTCATCAGGGCTGGAATCTCGGACGAGGAGAAGTTGGTTATGCCCTTGGCATGGTTGCCCAGGCGCACCACCTCGCCCTCTTTGAACTTGCCTTCGACTCCTACTACACCGCAGGGGAGCAGCGACTTGCCCGCGCGAAGCGCCTTCTCCGCCCCTTCGTCGACCAGGATCTTGCCCCTTGGCCCGGCGAAGAGTATCCAACGCTCCTTGTTGGTGTAGTGCGCCTTCGCAGTGAAGAGCGTCCCGACCTCCTCGCCCCTGACCACTCGGAGAATCACTTCGTCAAGCTTCCCATTGGCGATGACCATGTTGCATCCGCTCGCCATCGCCACCTTCGCAGCGCCGATCTTGGTCCTCATGCCGCCCACGGATCGCTCATCCTTCTTGTTTCCCGCGATCCTCTCGATGTCCTTGGTTATCTCATCCACCAGGCTGATCAGTTTCGCGTCCGAGTCCGCGTTCGGGTTGCGGTCGAAGAGCCCATCGACGTCCGTTAAAAGAATCAGAAGATCCGCGTCCATCTTGCTTGCCACCAGGGCTGATAGCTTATCATTATCGCCGAAGCCCTCTGCGATCTCGTCGGTGGCTATGACGTCGTTCTCGTTCACGATTGGAATAGCATCTAGGTGGAATAGCTGATCCATGGTCTTCTTCAAGTTGAGGTAGCGAGCACGCTCGCTGAAAGCACCGTAGGTCAATAGCACCTGACCGACGTACTTACCGTACTTGCGGAAGGCATCCCTCCACGCCATCATCAAGGCAGCTTGGCCGACGGCAGCGCAGGCTTGTTTCATTGCTAGGTCTTTGTTCCTTTCGTCCAGGCCTAGCTCCGAGGAACCGGAGCCGATGGCGCCCGAGGTCACCATTATCGATTGGACCCCTTTCTTGTCCAGCTCAACTATCTGCCTTGCTATCTCGTCGAGATACACGTTGTCTACAGTACCATCCTTCTTGCAGATGGTGTTGGTACCGATCTTCACCACTATCCGCTTGGGGTTGAGGTCTCTCATGACAGCTTCCTATGGGTGAAATCCCTCGCTTTCTCGCCCACATAATCGGCCACTATCTGGCCACTTCCGGACAGCCGGTACTTGTAGATCGTAAGACCCTCTAGTCCCACCGGTCCCCGGGCATGGGTCTTGCTTGTGGAAATTCCCACCTCGGCTCCCAGCCCGTAACGATAGCCATCAGCGAAACGGGTGGAGCAGTTCCACATGACGGAGGAGGAGTCGACCAGGTCCATGAACTTATTGGCCGAGGTTTGATCCTTGGTGATGATGGCATCTGTGTGATGCGAACCGAATTTGTTGATATGATCGATTGCCTCGTCCAGCGATCCAACTATCTTGATTGCCAGCACTAGATCGTTGTATTCCGTCCACCAATCCTTCTCTTCGGCTGGATGGACCTTGATTATCTTGCTGGAAGGATCATCGCCACGCAGTTCCACCCCTGCCTTCTCGTAATCATTTGCCAGCCTCGGCAGGAGCGCCTCAGCAATTCCCCGATGCACCAGCAGGGTCTCCATTGCATTGCATACCGCAGGATACTGACATTTGGCATCGAAGCAGACCTTCGCCGCCATCTCCAGATCGGCGTCCTCGTGGACATAGGTATGGCACACCCCCGCCGCGTGGCCGAGGACAGGTATCTTGGTGGAAGCTTGGATGGAGCGCACCAGTTCGTTAGAACCGCGTGGGATTATCAGATCAACTAAATCGTTCAGGGCCAACAAGCCACGGAACTCCTCCCTTGTTGAGAGAAGCTGGACAGCATCTTTGAAGCGGTTATCTGTCCCGACGATAGCCTGGTCGATCAGCTTGGCTAATGCCTCGTTCGTGTTCTTAGCTTCCGAGCCTCCCTTGAGGAGCACCGCATTGCCTGATTTGATGCAGAGACTGGATATCTGGATCAGTGCATCCGGCCTTGATTCGAAGACGACACCGATCACACCGATAGGGCAGGACGTCCTTGTCAAGATCAATCCATGGTCCAACTCTATCCTCGATATTACCCTGCCAATCGGATCTTCTTGGTCGATGAGCGATTCCAGCTGCCGCACCGACTCCTGGATCTTCGAGCCGTCATAGTTCAGCCGCTTCAATAAGGAGGACTGGAGCCCGGCCGACTGCGCCTCTCTGAGATCTAGTTGGTTCGCGGAGACTATCTCTTGCTTTCGCTCCTGCAGTTGCTCGATAACCGACCTCAGAGCATCATTGCGAAGCTCCAGGGCGAGGTCCTGCAACCGGTAGGAGGCCTCCTTTGCTTTCTCTGCAGCCGCCCGGATCGCGTCCATATTAGCCCCTTAGCATCTCTCATCAATCCATAATATTTTCGTTATCTTGTCTGAGTCTTCCAAAGGAGGTCGGCCGAGGTCTCTAGTAAAGGATGACGAGGGCAGCGCTCACTGTGAACAATAATGCGCACAGCAGAACCACCATCAATTTCCTTCTTGCCATGCCAGAACCTCGATCGCCATACGTATCGTCAGGGGAATATAACAAACATTTCCTGGACTCGCCCCCTTGACATCACATAGATCGACTGAAACGAGCGCGAGCCAACGATTTCGACGATAATTTTAAGCCCGAAGGCTACAAATGATAATTGGCGAGAAGAATGGCAGGGATCAAGAGAATACTGGTCGGAGTGGACGGCTCGAAGTGCTCGAACGAAGGGGTTAGGTATGCTGCCGAGTTGTCGAAGAAATTCGATGCAACGGTCACATTGATGCATGTCTACCGGCCGCCGGAGACGACCCGCGATCTTCCCGCTCATGAGAGGCCAGATGAGGCACAGGCCAAATTGGACGATTCGAAGAAGATCATGGATGGACTGGGCATGAGTTACAAGACGGTGTTCTCGACTGGGAACCCGGCGAGCGTCCTCCTCGCGGAAGCGGCGAAAGGATACGACCTGATGATCGTTGGAAGCCGTGGAATGGGCTATGTTGAGGGGTTCCTCCTAGGCAGCACGACGACCCGCGTAGCGCATCACGCCAAGATACCGGTGCTGATAGTCCATTGTTAATCGCCATAGCGATTATCAACCATTTCCCGGTGAAGCTAATTGACCCTCGGTTGTGGCTGCAAAAGAAATAATAACCAGAAGCTCCACTTCTGCAAAGAGAAAGGATTGTGGAGACCTTGTACATGAGTCGTTGGAAAAAAGATGTACCGAACTTGGCCCATGGTCTAACCATTCTCGAAATCACTATATCGAATGATTTTCTTCTAACGAGGAGGAGATCCTCATGACACAGGTTGACGTTCTCTTGATCGAAGACAACCCNNATCGTCGCCAGTGATGGGGAGAAGGCGATGAACTTTCTCGACAACCTGAAAGGTGTCCCAGAGGAGAAGCGGCCTTCTCTCGTTCTGCTTGACATAAAGCTCCCCAAGAAGGATGGCTTTGAAGTATTAACCGAGATGCGGAACAATCGCGATCTAGCTGAGATCCCGGTAATAATGCTCACCGGTTCGAACCAGGAATCCGATAAGAAGAAAGCGATGAACCTCGGAGCTGCCCTTTATTGCCTCAAACCCAAGGACGCAAAGGAATGGGACGAACTGACAGACTCGATTGGTCAATTCTGGATCAGACGGACGATGAACCGAGACAAGCCATTAGAGGCTCCCAAGAAGCCAGAATGATGGATTTCTCGTCATCAAGCTAATCGTTCGATCTGAGAGGCTGGTCCGACCAAGGATGGTTTTGGACCTAGGCATTATTGGTGAATGCCGCGGCGATTAATCGTTGAAATGTATCTCCACCTTCTTAACGTCCCAGAGGGTCTCCACTCGCTCCTTGACCTCATCACGAATGTTTCCCGCGAAGATATGGGCCTCCGGTAGATCTACATAGATATCCACATTACCATTTTCGATCTTGATGTCCTTGACTAGCTCACCCCTGACGATATCGAGGCCAGTGATGGGGTTCATGACGTTCTTTAAACGCCTCTTGATCACCTCGGCCGTGGTCGGCTCCTTGTTCTTCACCAATCCGTGCTTCTCCTCATAATTGGTGATCGCTTCCCTTAGGCCTTCAACGGCCAGTACCGAGCAATGCGCCTTGATCTTCGGGAGGCCTCCAAGAGCTTCAGATGCCTGCTGCCAGGAGATCGACTTGGCCTCTTCGATGGTCTTCCCTTTTGCCAGCTCGGTGATAATTGACCCGGTTGCGATGTTCGAGGCACAGCCATAGGACTCGAACTTCGCATCGGTTATCCGATGCTCGGTCGGCTCAACCTTGATGAATACCGCGACCATGTCACCGCAAGCCGGGCTGCCAACGATGGCCTTCCCGTCCGGATCCTCGATCTTGCCCACGTTCCTCGGATTCTTGAAGTGCTCCAGCACCTTCTCGTTGTATGGAAATCTCATGCCTTGTCCTCCCGCTTGTCCAATGGGCTGATGGCTCTTAGCCTGGTGACCACCTCGGACATGGCGCCCACTACCCTGTCCACCTCGCTGACATCGTTGAACCTTCCGAGGCTAAATCGGATCGAACCATGAGCCCGCTCGTGGTTCCCTCCGATGCCCATAAGCACGTGGCTTGCCTCCAATGAGCGAGAGAAGCAAGCCGAACCTGTGCTGACCTCAATGCCCCTCATGTCCATGTGGAGCGTGATAGACTCCCCTTCGACGCTATGGAACGTGATGTTGGCGTTCTGCGGTATCCTTCGGGTGCGGTGCCCATTGAGCGTGGTCCTCGTTATCTCCTTCAGGAATCGATCGATGAGAGCATCCCTGATCTCCTGGAGCCGTTCGTTCTCCTCAGGTGTGACCAGTTCGATCGCTTTGGCGAACCCGATCGCTCCAGGAATGTTCTCCAGGCCTGCTCGCAGATTGAACTCCTGGTATCCACCGTCCATCCACTTGTTGAGGGGTGTGCCCTTTCGCACGAATAGTCCACCGATGCCCTTGGGACCATGAATGGTATGACCGCTCACCGTCACCAGATCAACCGGCATCCTATCTATTTCGATCGGAAGGCGGGTGAAGGTGTGTGTAGCATCGATGTGAAGCAAGGTGCCCTTACCATGGCAGATCGAGCCGATCGCCTGGATGTCCTGGACCGTCCCGATTTCCTGATTGGCATGCTGTATCGAGACCAAAATGGTCTCCGGGGTGATGGCTCGCTCCAGTTCTCCCAGGTCGATGAAGCCGTCTCCATCTACGCCGAGGTAGGTCAATTTGAAACCGCTCTTCTCCAATGATTTGGCGCTGTTGAGCACTGGGAAGTCCTCGATCTTCGAGGTGATGATGTGCCTGCCCTTCTTGGACCCCAGGGCAGAAGCCACGCCTTTCAAAGCGAGGTTGCTTGATTC
>PMBU01000049.1:0-4655 GCA_003153895.1 Methanomassiliicoccaceae archaeon
GTGGCCTCGCACGATTTACAGGAGCCACTCAGAATGGTCACGGCATACTTATCCCTGCTAGAAAGGAGGTATCGCGACAAGCTTGATCCGAAAGGGCTTGAGTACATACGCATCGCTGTAGATGGCGGAGCGCGAATGCGCGAGCTGATCAATGATCTTCTGGAATACTCGAGATTGGAAATGCAAGGCAAATCGCTTGAACCTGTTGCAATGAACATCGTCGTGACCAAAGCCTTGGCAGGGTTGCGGACCGTCATTGACGAGAACCAACCCGAGATTATTGTGGGGGCCCTACCGACGATTGATGCTCATGAGAATCAAATGATTCAATTGATGCAGAATCTGATCGGTAATGCTATCAAATTCCATGGTCCAGAAAGGCCGACCATTCGCATTTCTGCCTCGGAAGGCACCGACGATTGGGTTTTTTCCGTAAAGGATAATGGAATTGGTTTGAACAAGATTTACTCAGATAAGATTTTCCAACTTTTCCAAAGATTGAATAGTGAGAAAAAATATCCGGGTAGTGGCATCGGTTTGGCCATCGCCAAGCGGATCGTTGAGCGCAATGGTGGACGCATCTGGGTCGAGTCGGAGGAAGGTAAAGGGGCGACCTTCTTCTTCACAGTCCTAAAAGTGAGAAAAGGGAAATAGCGATAGATATCAAAAGGGCTCTTGAATTCTGCGAGCGCTGAAGCCATTCCGATGCATCTTAATGAATGGGAGTGGTCGCGCTGCAGAGTTGTCGGCAAAGACGTTTTCTTGACCGCCTGATGCATTGAGGCAGTTCAAGAATGGACTTGGTTCAAATCAAGATTTTTGTTATGAGTGGTACAATTACTGCCAGCAACTCTTGACTAAGAAGCATTTTAATAACTCGGCAGTCATGCTTCTCTGGTTCCAATGGATAGCGAGGCACATTACCAGCTTATCGCGCGCAACACCGAGGAGATCGTCACCGGTAAAGAGCTGAGGTATCTGCTCGAGACCAAGGACGCCCCTCGTGCCTATGTCGGATTCGAACCCTCAGGCATGGTACATGCTGGCTGGATGATCGTCGCTAGCAAGATCAACGATTTCGTCGAGGCGGGCTTCGATTTCACTATATTCTTCGCTGACTGGCATGCATACATCAACGATAAGCTGGGAGGCGATATCGAGCGAATCCGGCTCTGCGCACATTATATGGAGGATTGCTTCGAGGCGTTGGGCGTGCCCAGGGAGAAGGTGAAGTTCGAGTATGCCTCGACCATCATGGACGACATCGATTACTGGGAAAAGGTCATCAGCATCGGGAAGGCCTCCAGCCTGTCGAGGGTGAAGCGAGCCATGACCATCATGGGCAGGACGGAGGACGAGGCTGAGGTGGATTCGTCGAAGATGCTCTATCCCTTGATGCAGGCAGCCGATATCTTCGCCATGGACCTGGACGTCGCCTATTCTGGCTTGGATCAGAGGCGGGCGCACATGCTGGCACGCGACGCAGCCGACAAGCTGGGATGGAAGAAGCCGATAGCGGTGCACACGCCCCTCCTCGCCGGACTGAAAGGCGGGAACAGGATGGACCCGGTGACATCGAAGATGTCGAAGTCCGACCCAGATTCTGGAATCCTGATCCATGACACCCCCGACGACATCAAGCGCAAGATCGGGAAGGCATTCTGCCCGCCCGAGGCAGAGGGGAACCCCGTATTGGACATGGCCCGAATGGTGCTGTTCCAGCGTCAGAGCGAACTAGTGATCGACCGCCCGGCCAAGTTCGGAGGCCCATTGCATTTCCATTCGTTCCAGGAGCTTCAGGATGTTTACGTGGCAGGAAAGCTCCACCCCATGGACCTCAAAAACGGTGTAGCGGCGGGGATGGCGAGCACTCTGGAACCCGTCCGGGAATACTTCCGCCATAACCCCAAGAACTTGGAAGCGCTTCGAGCTTCATTCAAGTGAGCAGGGATGCCATCATGAAATGGTGCTCGAGCTAGAGCGGTTCATCTCTTGCCCTTTTCAACCTGCTTCTGGGCGCGGAAGAAATCGAGGGCTCTGGCCATGCAGATATTGAGCACCGCCTCAACGTCGCCGATTCCCACTAAGCCGGCCGCTCCACCATGCCCCCCTCCGTCGTTGGAGGTCTCAACGCCGATGTCCTCGAGCATCTTCCCCAGGTGCAAGCCCATACGCACTGTTTCCGCCCTGGCCCGAGCGCTCACCCGGAACTGTTCGCCCCTCTGGCTTCCGACGAACGCCACGTCCCCTCCCAGGCTTAGCATGGCCTTGCACACCGAGCTCTCGAATGCGCTTCCATAGCTGATGACGATGAGGTGATCGCCGCAGCGCTCGAAGCGCAATCTTTGGGCGCCCTTCAGCTGCGAGATCCTCTCTGATAGGTCCTGTTCGACATCAGTGAGGTCGAGCACCTCGTCGATGTCGATATGCTGCTCCGCAAGGATGTCCGCGAAGGCGCGCAGCAGCTCCGGCGTAGCATACTTGAAATGGCCGCTGTCGGTGAGCATTCCCGCAAGGAGGGCAAGGCCAGCCTGACGTGTAATCTTTATGCCCGCCTCCTTGAGCATTCGGTAGACGATCTCGGCGCAGGAGCGCTTCGTCTCGTCGCAATAATAGGTATGGCCGTTCCATCGGTCGGAACGGGAGTGATGGTCGATCACGATGCAGTCGGCGGGGACCTTCAACGGCGCCAATTGGTCTGGCGACGAGGTGTCCAATATGACGATGCGGTCATATGAATCCAGGTCCGCACTTTCCGCCACCTCGAAGCGCAGCTTCTCAGCTATCAGCTTGGAGATCCGGTCCATGCCGCCTGGGGTGACGACCGTGACGTCCGGGAAGGAAGCGAAAATGGCATAGGCACAACCGAGCGCGTCGGGGTCGGCGTTGCCATGCATCAGGACTAGTTTCCTTCCTTTGGCGAGATCCGAAGCGATGGAGCTGAGCATGCAATCTGCCTAACAAAATGTCCCTATTTCCATGTTTCGAACTAAATTGCTCGGTTGATAGAAAAGTTAAGAGAAAGGGATTTAGTTCGCCTTTTCCGAAGGTGCAGCGCCGGCGCCGAGGGCCTTGTTGAGCTGTTCCTGCATCGTCTGGTACTTCTCGCGCATGGACTTCTCCTGCCGGTCCAGCGTCTTGATGCGGACCTCCAAGGTCTCCTTGTCGTCCACGACCTCTTTCAGTATGACCGCCTTGTCCGAGGCCTTGATCAGCAACGACCCGACGTTGCGGTAGATGGTCACGTTCTCTGGAGACTTGTTCAGCTCCTCCTCGGTCATCTGCACCTCGCGAAGCTGTGATTCCATTCGAAACTTCTGGCTCAGCAATGACTGCAACTGCTGCTGCAACGCCTGGAACTGAGCTATCTGGTTCTGGAGCTTGGGGGGAATATCGTTCATTTCATTCACCGACTGCCTTGTTCATGTCCTCTGCGATCTTGATCCATCGGAGATAGGAATTGATGGCCGCCCTCAGGGCCGACAGGTCCGACGCCTGCAGCCGCAGCACCATTTCGTCCCCGTCGAGGTCGGCGGTGACCTTGGTTCGGGGTATCTCCCTCCCGGCCTCGGGAGAGATGGCGCCGTACACCGTCGCGGCATCATTGCCTCTGAAGGTTAGGACGGCGCAGGGCAAAAATATCACCTGCCCTTGATCGTCTTCTTGACGTTCGGCCGCTCCTTGTAGAATATCTTGGAGCCGCAGTTCTCGCACTGCATTCCCACCTGGTTCACGTTGGAACGGATGGGCTTGCCGCAGCTCCCGCACTTGTACATCTTACTTCTCCTCCACTTCAGGGACCGGCTCCTCTTCCTTGGTGGTTATCTTCTTGGAAAATGGTGTATAGGCGGCGGCCGCGAACTTGGCATCGCAGTGCCTGCACTCCCATATTCCGGAGGCCTTTCGTTTGACCGCTGCGTGGTGGCAGGTCGGACATTCGAATCTGGACCTCTCGATCTTCTCGATGTCCTTCGTCAGCTTCCTGACGACCACGCCGTAGCGGGCGCCAAAGCGTCCCGCGGTGCCGGCCTTCGATGTTCCCTTTGACATTGTTTTCACCCTAGCATCTTGCGCATTTCGTTGCCGAGCCGCTGCGAGGTCTCGATCATCTTGTTGATCTGATCGATGCTTAGCGCCCCGGTGAACCCTTTCTGCATGGCTCTCAGGTCACCGTTCTCGTCAGTGGTCACGGTCAGGCGTGCTGCAGCGACCTTTTCTTCGTCGAGAGTCGGGTCGACCAATATAGAGTTTTCTATCTGCACGGCCGTGATGCTGATCGGTATGTGGTTGATCGGCAGAGGGAAGTCCTCTCCCCGATCGTTCTCTTTTGCCGGGACGATCGTCGACATGAGCGCAGCGACCGCGCCAAGCGTTGCCGCATCGAACAGGTTGCCGTCATAGTCGAGGACGTAGACGTCGGTGAAGAGCATCCAAACCTCCTTCTTCGGCTCGATGCACAATTTCTCCAGGTCGATCATCTGCGACTCGCGGATGCCACGGTCGACGACCCTAGCGAGCTCGATCGAATGCTCGTCTGGCGGTCCGGACTCGAAGGTCGGCGAAGCCAAGGGAATGAGCTCGGCGTTGGTCGACAGAACGCCCTTGTTCGGGGTATCCTCGAAAGGCGTTCCGATGGCCATCTTCACTCCGACCAG
>PMBU01000049.1:4712-6513 GCA_003153895.1 Methanomassiliicoccaceae archaeon
ATTACCTTCTCGATGGCATAACGTCGGGCCAAGGCCTCCTTCTGCAGCGTATAGATCTTCTTGCATGCGCCAACGCCCATCTCGAGGGCCTTGTCGAACTCGGCCTTGGTTAAATGGCCATCCATCTGCATGAGGACGACCTCCCCGGTCCGCGGGATGATGGCGAGAGGCAGGTCTGCCTGACCGAAGTTGTCCTCCTCCTTCTGGAGGTCCAGCACGATCTGGTCGTTGACCTTTCCGACCGCGACGGACGGAACCAGGTCCCTCATCGGTATGCCGGCATCGGCCAGCGCCACCGAGGCTGCGGTCAGTCCGGCGCACCGGGTGCCCGCGTTGGCCTGAAGGACTTCGATGTAAACGTCGATCGACGTCCTGGGATAGTTCTCCGTGAACACCACGTACTCGAACGCCTCGGAGATGATCTTGGAGATCTCCACCGAGCGGCGGTCCGGGCCGGGGCGCTTCCTGTCGCTGACCGAGAAGGAGATCATGTTGTACTTGCACTGCACGATCGCCTTCGAAGGGTCCTGCATGTGTCGGGGATGGCACTCTCTCGGGCCGTACACCGCCGCCAAGACCTTGTTCTTCCCAAACTCCACATATGCGGAGCCATCGGCGCGCTTCAGCACGCCCGCCTCTATCTTTATGGGGCGGAGCTCGTCCACTCGTCGCCCGTCGATTCTTATTCCGTTATCGTCAATCAGTTTTATGTTGCTGTTTCCACCCATTATTATCACCTGATCAATTTGATGCCTCAGTAGGGACCTTCTTGGTTACCGATTCCAGATATTCCCTCACCTTCTCGGTTAGATGCGCGGCCTGCGCATTGTCCTCGATCATCTTTATGGCCCGGATCGCGAACAGGATGCTCTCGATCTCGCCATCGAGCCAAATCCTTCCATTCTGCCCGACGAATATGCGCGTGTTCGTCATCGTCTTTATCATTTGGATCATGGAGCCGCCCTTGCCGATCACCCTCGGCACCTTGCTATAGGATATGTCCATTACCTGGCCGCCCTGCAACTTGCGCAGCCCCTGCTCCTTCATCGTCACCTGCACGCGCTTCGTCTCGTCCACCATCAGCACTTTGGCCAACAGCGTATCGCCGATGTTCATGAACCTCGCCGTGTCCCCGAAGTCCACTCTCCACGGGACCTCGTTCACGTGCAGCGGCGCCTGGTAGGGGGAGTTGATGTCGATGAACCAGTTCGAAGGTCCGATATCGACCACCTTCCCGATCACGGTGTCGCCCGGGCTTGGGATGTACCGACCGCCCAGAGGTATGACATTCACAAAATTCGCTTTGACGTTCTTGATCCCCAATTGCGCGGCATAGATCTTGCCTTCCTGCACGTAAGTCCCCGCCCCGGCCTTCAGCTTGCCGGAATCCAGCAGGTCTCCTGGCAGAACGACCTCTCGTCCNNCCTTTCGTCTTCTCATTGAGCTTGGCGTAGAAATCGTCCCTCATGCCCGCGGGAATCTCCACTACGCCGACCCAGCTGCCGTTGGGCTGCCATTCCTCCTTCTGTATCTTGCCGAAATGGACGATGTCCTCATAGCAGCGTCCATATTCCTCTCCGCTCAGCTTGATCGCGATGCGCATCTTGTCGAAGCGGATGGGGATGATCGGGCGCAGTTTATCAAGGATATCCTTGATCTGCTGCTCGACCGGCTTGAACGGGTCGATATGCACCTTCGCCTCCTCCATCGCCGTCTCGATCCTCTGGACTGTATGCGGTCCGTTTGTCTGAGGATTGATGGCATTACGGTGGATCTCGGAGACAATGTGCGCCCTCTTGCT
>PMBU01000019.1:0-4221 GCA_003153895.1 Methanomassiliicoccaceae archaeon
GAGATCCATAGAAGTGTCGGCAGAATAATCGAGAAAGAACTTCCCAACGACGCCCTATATCCTGACCTGGCGCTGCATTTCTACTCGGCCGATGATGCCCCAAAGGCGATGAAATATTCATCCTTGGCTGGTGAGTTTCTGATGAAAAGGGAGGCGGTGGCAGAGGCCATCCCCCATTTCGAAAGGGCGCTCGAGATCGGTCCAAAGGTGGAGGGGTTCGAGGCGAGCAGGCTCTCAGCGACCGAGGGGCTCGGAGATGCCTATTATGGAATGGGCAACTTCGAGGCGGCAGCCAAGCTATTTGAGGGAATCCTCCAGACCTCGCCAGTGGGGAATAAAAAGGCCACCGTCCTGAGGAAGTTGGCGGAGTGCTGGTCACCTCTCAAGATGGGTGAAGGCAACAAGACGAAGGCTATGCAGTTGATCGAGGAAGCGCGGGCAGTTGAAGGAATTGAGCCGAACGAACTGGGCATGATAGCAAACATGCTAACGGTTTTCAACGCCCTCGAAGGGAATTGGGATGAATCGATCAAGCAGGGCAATATAGCTGTGGAATCCTATAGAGAAGCGAAGAACACTATTGGGCTGGCCATACAATTGATGATCAATTCGGACGTGCATATCTCGACCGGCGAGATCGAGATGGCGCTCGGATTGTTGCGCGAAGCTGAAGAGCTGAACCGGTCGATGAACAACCCGTTCGTTCAGTCAGAGATCGACAACCATTATGGCCTCGCCTACTCGCATAAAGGCCAAGTAGTGGATGCCAATCGGCATTACCAGGCGTTCGCAGAGACATGCAAGAAGTTCGGTTATGATTCTGCGCTGAGCGTCGTTAATTTCAAGAAAGCGGTTTTAATGACGATGATCGACGAACAAGAAGCAGCGCTTGAGCTTGCCAGGAACAGCCTGGAGTTTGCGGATAAGATCGGTTCGAACTATCTGAGGTTGGGTGCGATTGCGATGATCGCCCATCTATCCTACAAAATGAACGACTTCACTGGGTGCGAAAAATATGCTGCTGATGCAAGCGAAATTGGAGGCAAGTTCGACAAAAGCATGAAATCGCCTAACATTGGAATGGCCCGGGTTGCCCAGGCAGAATTGTCGATGATCAAAAAGGATTGGGATGCAGTGGATCGATCTTTCCAAGAAGCGATTGCGATTTTCAAGGTCTGCTATACAGGAAGAATGATGGAAGCATTAGCATCGGCCTGGTTTGGCGATGCATTGCTGATTCAAAAACGGGCAGATGAAGCCGTCGTCCATTATTCGAACGCGAGAGATATCTTCAAAAAGCTAGGTAATGAGGCTCAACTCATCAGATGCGAGAGAATAATGAAAAGCATTGCGCGATGATTGGAATTCTGCCTCGTTTCTGGACTAATTAAAATATTATTATCTTGATATGATATTATTTAATTCTTTTTAAAAGTGATCAAAAATATCATCGGCTCCAAAATCGTTCTAGTTACTCAATCCTGAGTTAAGAATTATCGGGTGCGATAGGCATAAATACAATGTATCTTGCAGTGATAAATATCAATTATTTCTACGAAATTCGCAATAATTCATTCAATTTTTATTAAAAATAAAGGGAATCATCCTCAATTGCCAAAAACTCAAGCCTGTTAATATGATTGGCATTGTTATATTCTATGATTATTCAATAGTACCAAATTAGGGAGCATCAATTCATTCAATATGATGTGCTGGAGATTATCCTTCGTTATTTTTCGGTGAAGTTACGATATTCATTTGGAGGAATGCGGATTGCGAAAATATAATATACTAACGAAACACGTTTTCCCCATTCCCTAAATAGTGGAAATTGAGCAGGTAGATAGCATTTCGTCTGGAGGTAAGGGACCTCCTAGACTTCACATCAAAGGGTCCTGCTCAATCAGAATTCGCAAAAATCGGTTAAGGGGGAGAACCGAGGTGGCGTTTCGACATGGGGGAAGTTAGAGAGAATTCAAAAACAGCCGATAGGCTGAAAGTGCACATGAAAAAATCATGGAAAATTCACAACGGAAGGAAATCCGATTCGGCCCATAATTGCGAACAATTCTCAAACGAATTCAAGGAGAGATCGTCATCTCAATATGCCATGCTCGATGATCAAAACATATCATTTAGCGATAGCGCTGAAGAAATGAACAATAAACATGGAAGTAAGAAAGCTGAGAGATTTGATGTTGGGAACAAACATATCGATGAACCCCCTGGTCTGAATCGCTATCCCCTCTTGCCAAGTTCGATAAAATCACATTCAACGCTAACTCATACAAAAGGAAAACCCTCTCCTAAGGTTGAGAATAATATAGAATTCAATAAAAGAAGGAAGATGCCAAGGGTCTCGATCATCGTTGGCTTTGCTTTCTTTGTCTGCATTGTGATGCTTATTTCTTCATCAGGAGGTGCCAAGGCACTTGGTGAAAATGACTGGGACGTCAAGACCATTTCTACCATGCCATCAGAAACTACTTCCTCGATGTGCCTCGATTCCAATAATAACATCCATATTGCTTGGTCTGGACCCGGTGGAGATCATTGGCATCTGATGTATACCACGAATGCTAGTGGTGCCTGGACGACCGTCACGGTGGATCCGACGGATTTTGTTGGAGATTATAGTTCCATCGCGATCGATAGTAATGGAATTGTCCACATAACTTATTTTGGAAATGGACAAATGATACATGCCTGGGGATCTGGGTCTTCATGGCAAAACGAAACCATAATTGACAACGTAATTGCTGCCGATGTTAGCCACGCACTCATCATCGATTCTCAGGGAAGGCCGCATGTCGTCTTCAATCATTACAACACAGTTACTGCAAAATATGACTTGGTGCAGGCATATAAAACAGGTCCCTCAGCATGGACCGTTGAACCAATAGTCAGTGGAATCCCATCCAATATGAATGGCTTTTCCATGGCGATGGCTGCCGATGGCCATCTCTACGTTACTTATCTTAGATACGATTCTGGTAATGTGGGACTCTGGTATGCCGACAACAGCCAAGGGCCTTGGCGTTCAAACAGAGTCGATGCCAGTGCCAGCCCGACATATGGTTCATCAATCGTCGTTGATGGCTCAGAGCATGCTCATATCGCCTACTGCGATAGCACATATTACTACTCCAGATATGCAAATAACACAGTAACATGGAATTCCTGGAATAGACAGAGAGCTGACGCATCCTCTAATGTGGTGGCGACATATCCTTGTATCCAGTTCGATAAGAGTGGCAAGATTAATATCGCATCCGATGCTGGCCTCCACTCGATCAAGACAGGTACAAGTTCTTGGCAGACCGAAACATTGAGCGGAGGGCTAAGCCGATGCTCTCTGGCTTTCGATTCAAATGGCAAGATGCAGATTGTCGGCTATTATCACAATTATATTGGTTATCTTCACCCCATTGGTTCTTTCTACTCGAGCCTTCTGGGGGGCACAAGCCAAGACCAAGTCAACGGAGTGGCCGTTGACGGCACGGGCATCTATATGGTAGGAACGACTTATTCCGGTAGCACTTTCTATACCAACCGCACCAACGTCGGGCCTGTTGACGGATCTAGCGGTGATGTCTTCCTTGTAAAGATGGACCTGACATGCAGTCGCGTCATTTTCTCGATGCGAATTGGAAGTTCGAGTATTGATAGTGGTAATGACATAGCATTGGATTCTTCCGGCAATATCTACATCTGTGGGCAGACTTATGCCGGAGATTTCCCAACGACCAGCAATGCCTATTCCCGAACATTCACCGGTTATTATGACGCCTTTATGATGAAATTCAATCCGACGGGGGCGCTACTATACTCAACCTACTTGGGAGGTTATTACAACGATATCGCATTGGCGCTTACAGTTGACTATTCAGGCAGAGTCTATCTGACTGGTAGTACCGCTAGCTCGGATTTCCCCACGTTTGGAGCCACCTCTAATGGTCAGGTCAATCTTGGGGGAGGGGCCGGTTTCACAGACGCTTTCATTACCATAATTCAACCGGGGAACGGCTCGTCCGATTTGGTCTATTCCACATATCTTGGCGGAACGATAAATGATGTTGGTAATGATATCGCCATCGATGCGCTCAACAACATCTATGTCACAGGGTCGAGTTATTCGACCGATTTCCCGACACTGAACGCTTACCAAGGATCTCAGAGATCTCAAAATACAGGTTATGATGACGCCTTTTTCGTCAAGCT
>PMBU01000019.1:4243-7986 GCA_003153895.1 Methanomassiliicoccaceae archaeon
TCAAGATCAGGCGCCAGCAGTCTGATATTCTCGACCTTCGTAGGGGGTACTACTGGGAGTAGTCATAGTAGGTCCGTCAAGCTCGATGGACAGGGGAACGTTGTTATCCTAGGGGATACCACCAGCTCTGACCTGCCAGTGACATCTGATGCTTTCCAGTCAGTCCCCAGTTCAGGCGATGTCAGTGGATATTCAAATGCTTTCGTCATGGAGCTCGACCCTACTGGAACGGCGTTGAAGTATTGCTCTTACTTTGGTGGAATGAATAGCGTTTCCCCAAGTGGAATGGCAATCACCAGCGGTGGCAACATTATTGGCGTGGGCTATATCCAATCATCGACCTATCCATACCGATTCCCGACCCCTGCGGGGGCCTATAGCAGAACGATCAAAGGATCATGGGAAGGCTTCGTCTTCAACATCCATCCAACCTTGCAATACTCGCTAACGGTTAACAATCCCATTCAAGGGTCATGGTTAAAGAATCCATTTCCAGCCAGTTGGCAGGTGACACCGAGCCTCGTCTTCCAGTATGAATACTCAGTATCCATGACGACGACGGCGAACACTTGGGTCAGCACAGGGAGCATGCCTTCCGCTTCGATTGCACTGGGGAACGGGGCCCAGAAGTTCAGAGTCAAGGTTGTCGACGGTTTAGGCCATTACGTGGCCATGTCTTCCGTGATCTACTTCACCGTCGATGGAACGGCTCCAGTAGTCACCATAACCACTCCCAATGCCGTGAGCTGGTATGGAATATCAATTGCTGCAGTGTGGTCCGCATCTGATTCTGGAGGCAGCACGATATTCTCGTTTGAGTATAGCTGGGACGGTTCTACTTGGTTCCCCGATTCAGGGGCACAGGGAACGGAAACGATCACCGCGGCCGCTGGACACCCGACTCTAAGGGTGAGGGCGACCGATCAGGCTGGCAATCTTGGTGCTCCCAAGACCGTGATGATAAACGTAGACGGCATGCCCCCGGTTACAACATTGACGCCATCGGGGTCCATAAGCAGCCAGGGTTGGTATCGGACCAATGTGGCCATCATTCTTGGCGCAGCAGATGATCATTCAGGCATCGACCATATCAGCTATCGGGTGAACGGTGGGTCTTGGCTGACATACTCTTTACCATTCACCCTGATTTCCACATCCACCGTCGAATACTATGCCACTGATGTGGTCGCCAATGCCGAAACCATCCACGCGCAGACATTCAACATCGATAAAGTGATGCCAACGGCCACCATCACCTCACCGATCGATAACAGCTATGACCTGGACGGGAATCTTGAGATCACCTGGACAGGTGATGGGACCGGTTCCAATATAACTTATCAGATCAGGTCGGATGACGGAGGCTTCGCCTCCGCCGCATCTCCATTCACCTTCTCAGGCGTGATCGATGGCGTTCACACCATATTGTTGGTTGGAATGGACCAGGCCGATTTCACCGTCAATGCAACCATACATGTCACCGTCGACACCATTCTTCCAGCAATCGTGATCACGTCTCCAGCTACAGACCCAAGCTATAGGAATGAGACCAATGTCGATATCATTGGTATTGCCTCTGATAGCAATGGTATCACCAGTGTTTCTTGGGCAAACTCATTGACCGCCCAAAGCGGCTCAGCGGTTGGAACAACCAGTTGGAGCATCGCCGGCATCGCCCTCGGAGCGGGAAACAACGTCGTGACCATCACCGTTACCGACGGCGCCGGCAATTTCGCAACAAAGACCATCACCATCAAGCATGTGTTAACCTGGACCTTCCTCGTCTATATGGATGGCGACAACGATCTTGAGCAGGAAGCCATCGACGACTTCATGGAGATGGCCAACGTGGGCTCGAACGCCTCGGTGAGCATCTTCGTCATGCTGGACCGTTCCCCCGGCTTCTCCACCGCCTATGGTGATTGGGAAGGGACCAAGCTCTTCCATATAACGCTTGGATGCTACCCGGAAGCGTCGCAACAATTCGCCGATCTTGGCGAAAGGGATATGGGAAATGCAAGCACCCTCAAGTACTTCCTCGATACCGGCATGGCGGCATTCCCGGCCACTTACTATGCCTTGGTCATTTGGGATCACGGGGTCGGCAGCAGGGGCTTATGCGTCGACAAGACCAGCTCCACCGACCTTCAGTCAAGTTATATGACGCTCGGTGCAGTGGGCGAGGTCCTGGCCGACCATGAAGCCGCCTCTGGGAGACATCTCTCCTTGCTTGGCATGGACGCCTGCTACATGGGGATGGCAGAGGTCGTTTACGAGCTCCATCATTATGCCGACGTGATAGTCTCCTCAGAGGAATCCGAGCCGGCGCAAGGATGGTGGTACACTCCTACGCTCACGGACCTCCGCAGCGACCCCTGGATGACCGCTTCGGAGCTAGGACAGAACATCGTTTCCCATTACCTTGAATTCTATCAATCCATCGATCTGAATGAGCACGTGACAATCAACACCGTCCTCTGTTCCAAGGTAGACCAGCTAATGACAAGCTTCAACGGCTTCGTCTCGCAGCTCATCGATGATACCTGGACCTATGTCGGCCAGATCGATGCGGGTCGACAGCATAGCCAACAGATGAACTGGCCCTACTACGTTGACTTAACAGATTTCGTCCAAAGGTTGGCGAACACCCTACCGGACGGCTCGAAGCTCAAGATCAATGCTAGCTCTTTGCTCACAGCATATCATCAGGCGATCTTGGCCGACGGCCATGGCAATGGTCTGCCGGGTGCCACGGGCCTGGCGATCTATTTCCCCCAGGACTATCTCACATTTGAGAGCACCTATGGGCCTTCGCATATCGCCAGTCTCAAATTCACGGCTGACACTCATTGGGTCGAATTCCTGCAAAGCTACCTTTGGGGAACGAACGCAGGTTCACCTGGAGCACCCAGTGATCTCACGATCGTTCCATCAGATCACAAGATCACTCTAACTTGGAACGTCCCGCCAAATAATGGCGCATCGATCTCTGGTTACGAAGTTTACCTAACTAATGACACCTTGACCGATAAGCTCGTAGGCACGGTCGTAGAACCAAGCTTCAATCATACTGGCCTCAACAATGGCGAAATCTACCGATATCGGGTGAGCGCCATAAACAGCATAGGAAGGGGCGAATTCTCGCTTTGGGCTCAAGCCACACCCACTTACTCACCATCAGCGCCGAAAGACCTGAGGGTCACCTCAATTGGGGACGGTAATGTTACAGTGGCATGGGATAGACCAACATCGGTCCCGAGTAACGGCTGGTATCTTATTACCTGGGTCTCAGAATCCGGGTATTATGACGTTATTAGCACGGCCGATCACGTAGTAAGCCCTTACATGATCCAGGGTCTCAAGAATTCGACCTACTATGCCATCACGGTCCAGATGGTCGATGCCGTATATGGTCCAAGCCAACCCTCCAATGAGGTCAATGGCTTCCTGCCCTGGCTTTCCAAGCTTAATGTGCCTTCAGAAGTTACGGTTGGCCAGGTCCTGAGCATCAATTGGGAGCATACCATCTATATCATCGGCAACTCCACGCAACATGTGCAGTTCGGACCAGTGAATCTGACTTTGATCCGAACAGATCTTGCCACCTATTACTGGACCGTGCCCCTGGGCAGCTACCAGCCGTCAGACCAGGCTTTCATCTGGACGGTTCCCAGCGGCCTATCCGCCGCGACGGACTATCGCGTGATAGTGGAGAGTGTGAATTATCGGTACGTTTACTCGGC
>PMBU01000117.1 GCA_003153895.1 Methanomassiliicoccaceae archaeon
TTCATTCAGATGAGCACCATAGGGCCATTCACATTAGTCGGGGAGCTGCGTGGCGTGGAGACCTTCATGCTGGATACGCTAATGGATGAAGCGTTCGTTTACAAGATGCTTCGGTTCTCCACTGATGTGGTAAAGATGTATGTCGAGTACATGGGTGGGCTTGGAGTGGAAGGAATCTCCCCCTGTGATCCCACCGCATCAGGATCGCTGATCTCGAGGGAGGACTTCGAGCGCTTCTGCTTGCCGACCCTCAAGGAAGTCAATAAGGTGATCAAGAAGAGCGGGGCGAAAGACATCCTCCATATATGTGGGGACACGTCGAACCGTTTGGACCTGGTCATGAACGCCAATGCCGATGTCTTCTCCATCGACTACCAGGTCGACCTGAAGGTGGCCTTCGAGAAGGTGGGAAGGGCCCAGGCGATCCTCGGTAACGTCAGACCGCCACACGCCTTGTTCGCTGGAACACCTGAGATGGTCCTGGAGGAATCCTTGGCCTGCATCGATAAGTCCAAGGGATACCGTTTCCTCCTTGGAGCTGGATGCGATATACCGCCTGGCTCCCCGGAAGAGAATGTCATGATGATGAGCAAAGCGGTAAAAATGAGGAAGGGAAAGGCCTGAAGGCCTCCCCCAATCCTTCTTTCCTTATTTTCGAACGAAAGCGGCGACCATATCGCCGAACTCGTGGGTCTTTGCGCTGCCGCCCAGGTCTTTAGTATAAACACCTTTGTCGAAGGTCTTCTGGACCGCATCCTCGATCTTCTGCCCTAATGCGCTGTGGCCTAAGTTATCGATNNCATCATCTTGGCGGCGAGGATGGTCGCGGTCGGGTTGATGGTGTCAAGGCCTTTGTATTTTGGAGCGGAGCCGTGCACCGGCTCGTACATGCTTATCCCGTTCGGGTTGATGTTGCCGCCGGGCGCAAGCCCAAGACCGCCAGTGACCTCCGCCAGAAGGTCCGTCAGGATGTCGCCGAACATGTTCGGCGTGGCGACGATCCTAAACTTATCCGGGTTCTTGACCAAAGCCATGGACATCGCGTCCACCAGCATGTAGTCGATCTGGATTCCTGCCTGCTTCCCCTTCGCGTCCCAGACCTCCCTCCACAGGTGATAGATATTACTGAGCACGTTCGCCTTGTCGACGACCGTGATCTTCTTCTCTCCCTTCATCTTCGTCTGGGCGATGGTGTAGTCAGCGAAGCGCTCGATGTTCTTCTTGGACATGATCCCGATCTCGAACGCGTAATCGTCGGTGTTCGAGGCGTTTGCCTCGATGTCGATGCTTAGGTCGTACAACTCCCGTTCGATGTCCAGGGTCATTTCCCCGGCGCCTTCCTTGAATCGCCCGCCTGCTCCGATATAGAAGTCCTCGGTGTTCTCTCGGTAGACGTCTATCTTGAAATCAACGTCCCTCTTCAGACGACCGAAGGGGCGCCACAATCTTGCCGGCCGATAGTTGACGTACTGGTCGAACGCGAACCTCGCTTTCAGCAGTATGCCCTTCTCAAGGATGCCAGGTTGGATCCGGTCATCGCCGATCGCCCCCAAGAAGATCGCATCGAACTTCCTCAGGTCATCGATATCCTCGTCCGTGAGGAGCTTGCCGGTGCTCAGGTATCGCTCGGAGTCGATGTTGAACGTGGTGAAATCGAACTTGATGGAATGGGTCTCCGCCAAGGCGTTCAGGACCTTGAGCCCCTCGTTCACTACCTCTGGCCCGATGCCGTCTCCGGGCAACACGGCTATTCTGTGCATCTTTTTTCCTCCTTTATTTTTGCCATCAGCCCGCCCTTTTCCATCAGCTCTTGCACGAATGGCGGGAAGGGTGAGAACTCGTTTTCTGTGCCCTTGGTCTCATTGATGATCTTTCCCTTGTCCACGTCGATGATGAGAACGTCTCCCTCATCGGCCTGGACCTTGCATTCGACCGGAAGCAACCCGACGTTGATAGCGTTCCGATAGAAAATCCTTGCGAAGCTCTCTGCCACCACTGCCACGATCCCCGCTTGGAGGAGCGCCCGGGGCGCATGCTCTCGGCTGGAGCCGCAACCGAAGTTCCGGCCCGCCACGATGATGTCTCCCTTTCTGACTTTGGCCGACATGTCTGGCCGCGCCTTTTCGAACAGGTAGCTTCCGAGCTTCTCATTGTTATCGCTCGTAAGCCGCTCGGCCGGTATGATCTGGTCCGTATCCACGTGGTCCCCGAACCTCCAGACGTTCCCTCGAAGCGTCTTCATGCGCTCGCCCCCTTGGGCGCGACGATCCTGCCTTCGATGGCGCTCGCGGTCACGACCGCTGGGCTGGCGAGATAGACCTCCGAGTCCTTGTGGCCCATGCGCCCAACGAAATTGCGGTTGGTGGTGGAGACGCATCTTTCCCCCTTTGCCAGCACGCCCATGTGCCCACCGAGGCACGCGGCGCAGGTCGGTCCGGAGACGAATGCCCCTGCCTTCGCGAATATCGCCAATAGGCCTTCCTCATCCGCCTGTCGGAAGATCAGGCTGCTTGCCGGAACGACGATCATCCTGACGCTCGGAGCGACCTTCTTGCCTTTGATTATCTCCGCCGCGATGCGCAGATCCTCGATACGCCCGTTGGTGCAAGATCCCAGGAACGCCTGGTCTATCTCAACGTCCACCTCGCTCACCGGCCTTCCGTTCTCTGGCAAATGGGGCATCGCTACCATCGGCACCAGGTCCTCGAGCGAGTACTCGCGAACGTCGATATAGCTCGCCTCTGCGTCTGGGTCAACCTTCTCCCATTTGCCCTTGGCGAACTTGCGCACGAAATGCAGCGTTTCCGAATCCGCCGGGAAGATGCCCGCCTTGCCGCCGGCCTCGATCGCCATGTTGGCAACTGTGAGCCGATCGGAGACAGGGAGGTTCGCAAGGCCCTTCCCTCCGAACTCCAGCGTCTTGTAGTTCGCGCCATCGACCCCGATGTCAGTGATCAATTTGATGATGAGGTCCTTGCCGGAGACGTACTTGCGCATCACGCCGTCCAGACTCACCTTGATCGACTCGGGCACCTTGAACCAGAGCTTGCCNNTGGGAGTCCGCTCCGATGATCAGGCGGCCTGGTGCGACGAATCCTTCGTCGACCATCACCTGGTGGCAGACGCCTCCCCTGCCGACCTCGTAATAGTTGCCGATCTTCCAGCGCTTTGCGAAGCGCCGCATCTCCGCTGCCTGCTCCGCCGAGGCGATGTCCTTATTGGGGACGAAGTGGTCCGGAACGAGCACGATCTTCTCCCGATGGATCTCGCGGTCGAGCGCTTCGAATTCCTTGAATGCCAGCGGCGCCGTGACATCGTTCACCATGACGTAGTCCACCTCCGCCTCGACGATGTCTCCGGCATACGCATCTAGTTTGGATTTATTCGACAGTATCTTCTCGGAAATGGTCTTTGCACCGGTTTGTTTCATTTCGAACACTCCTTGCCAGCATTCTTCTTTCTCATGTAGAGCCGGTCGATGGCCTCAATGGTCGCGTCAACCGACACGTTGACGATGTCTGAGCCGACGCTCTTGCCGACCGACACCACGTTCCCGTCCCCGTCCATCCTGACCTTGACGCTCACTTCGCAGAGCGCGTCGCTCCCGCCAGTGATGGCGTTAAGGCGGTACTCCTCCAGCGATACTTTGTCCTTCAGCACCGACCGGATGGCGTTCAGGGCGGCATCGACGGGCCCTATGCCCATCTGCGATCCCCTTCTGGTCTCGCCGTCGATGTCCAGTGCCACGACCGCCGTCGGCGTGATGTTGACGCCGGTGAAGACCGCGAACTCGGTGAGATTGATCATCCTTCTCTCTTGCTTGTCCTGCCCAATCAGGTGGTAAGCTAGCGCGACCAGCTCCGCATCGTCGACGTGCTTGCCGCTGTCCGCCAGCTTCTTGATCTGCTCCAGCAGCTTAGCGACCTGCTCTTCGGAAAGGTCCATTCCATACTCCATCAGCTTCTGCTTGATGGAATGCGCGCCGGTATGCTTCCCGACAATGATGGAGCGCTGCATGCCGATGAGCTCGGGGCTGAATGCCTCGTAGGTGCTCGGTTCCCTCAGGACGCCGTGGACGTGGATGCCCGACTCATGAGCGAACGCGTTGCTGCCTACGATGGCCTTGTTGTCGGGGATCGGTATCCTGGTCATCCTCGACACCAGCTTCGAAACGTAGCCGATCTTGCGACTGTCCACGTTGGTCGGGGTGCCATAGAAGGCCATCAGGCCCAGCACCACTTCCTCCAGGGCGGCGTTCCCCGCCCTCTCTCCCAGGCCGTTCACGCAGACGTGGACCTGCCTCGCTCCGAATCGCACTCCTGCCAGAGAGTTCGCTGCTGCCAGACCGAAGTCGTCGTGGCAGTGCAGGCTGAGCGGTACCTTCGTGAATGGCATCACCTCCCTTACCAGGTACTCCATGGCGGGCGGCGATATCGTGCCGACCGTATCGGGCATGTTTATCTTGTCGACCTTCGCCACTTGGACGGCCAGGTGCATCTCCTTCAGGAAGGATAGCTCGGTTCGGGTGGCATCCTCGCATGAGAACTCGACCGTCATGCCATGGGACTTCGCATACTCGACGGACTCCACAGCCCTCTCCATAACCTGCTGTGGCGTCATCTTCAGCTTATGCTCCATATGGATCTTGGAGGTCGCGATGAAAGTGTGAACATAGTCCAGGCCGCAGTCGATCGCGGCGTCGATGTCCTCCTTTCGGCAGCGGGCCAGTCCGCAGATGCGCGGACTCAGCCCCAGCGAAACGATCCGTTTGATGGCGTCCCTCTCCCCGACCGAAGTGATCGGGAAGCCTGCCTCGATGACGTCTACGCCCAGGTCGCTAAGTGCCTCTGCGATGAGCAGCTTGTCCTCTGTGGACAATGCTATCCCTGGGGTCTGCTCTCCATCACGGAGAGTGGTATCGAATATCTCCACTCTTTTCGGCAGAGAGTCCAGGCTCACCATGGAGTTGAATTGGCTGGTGTATATCCCCGCGCGCTCGGGACTTTCCCTTTCAGTCTTTGTCGACATTCAAGATCACCTTGGAAACAACGGCGCGAACACGCGCGCCTTTTCCTCCGGGGCTCTTGAGCAATGAGATTAGAGCAAACGCAAAATCAAGTTCCAATCAAGAACGTTAATGCTCATTGCTTGGGCCTCAGATGGTCCGGCATAATGATTGGCAATATTTGAAGATTGCTAAGTCCAATCACCGTCCGGGCTTTGGCAGAAATGACCACTTCGACACCGATCTCAGACGCCCTTGCGATCCCCCCATATCAGTTTGTGGAGCTGCGGAAGCACGCGGGCATTGAGCTTCCTGGACAGCACGAAGCGGGCCACCGGCTCCAGCTCCAAGCCCCCCACCGGCGTGAAGATGACGTTGGATCTGACCTCGTATCCCTTGAGAATGTCCTCGGCGTACATCAGGTCGTCTATGTCCGCCACAATGAACTTCAGTTGATCGGCCGGCGAGAGGAGCTCGATGTTGGACATCAGCATCCGCTCCTCCATTCCAGAAGAGGGGCATTTGATGTCCATGCTGATGAGCATGTTCTCGGAGCATGGCACATCCTCCAGTGGCAATGAGCCATTGGTCTCAAGCGTCACGTGGTAGCATTTGTCCACCAGCTTGTCCATGAGCTTGATGGCATCCTTCTGCATGAGCGGTTCGCCCCCGGTCAGGCAGATGAATCGTGTATTATGCTTGTCCACCTCGGACATTATCTGCTCGATGGAGAGCTCTATGCCCCCCTCGCGAGCGTATTCGGTGTCGCACCATGAGCACTCCAGGTTGCAACCAACGGTTCGTATGAAGACGGTCGGTGTACCGATCAGGACACCTTCGCCCTGCAGTGAACGGAAGATCTCATGAACTCTCATCTGACCACCTCATACTCGATCTCATCCTTGAATCCAGCCTCTTCGAACCCTTTGAGGCGTAACAGGCACGAGTCGCATCTCCCGCAAGCCATGCTTCCACCTTCATAACAGGACCAGGTCAAGTTGAGAGGCGCACCGAGTTCCTTTCCCAGAAGGACGATCTCAGCCTTGGTCATTCGGAGTATTGGATGAACGACCCTGACCGCTTTTCCCTCGACGCCAGCCTTGGTTCCCTTCCTCAGCGCCTCCTCGAACGCTTCGAAGAACTCTGGACGGCAGTCGGGATAGCCAGAATAGTCGATGGAATTCGCGCCTATGAATATCTCATCGGCCCCTTCGGTCTCTGCCACACCGGCGGCAATGCTCAAGAAGATGATGTTCCGCGCCGGCACGTACGTGGACGGAATGCCCTCTTTGATCTCGCTTACGCTTCCCCGCTTCGGCACCTTGACATCTTTCGAGGTCAGGGCGCTCTTTCGGTACGCGCTCAGGTCCAGGTCTATCACGACGTGATGCTTAAGGCCATAATGGCTGGTGACTGCCTTCGCTGCCTCCAGCTCGCGGGAATGCCTCTGACCGTAGCGGAAGCTGACTGGTATGACCTCCCGCCCTTCCGATAGAGCATAAGCCAGAGTGACCGTGGAATCCAATCCGCCCGAGAGAAGAACGATCGCCTTCTTCATTGGCTCAACTCAATTTTTTGGAGACCCAGGCGCTCTGCCCGAGCTCCTCGTCCACCCCGATCTCGATATCGGTTACGTTCTGCGGCATCGGTATCCTGACCAGTACCATCTGAAGTATGATCCGGGCAAGCTCCTCTGCGCTCGACTCCTCCGCATCAAGGACGACGACGTCCTCTGGAGGGAAGACGTATCGTTTCCCTTGCGCCCTTATTACGATCTCATCGCCCAGCGATAGTTCCATGTGCTTGCAGTTGCCAGGGATGAGGACGCGGTGGTCGAGCTCCTCGGCGATCTCGCGCAGGGCTTGTTTCAAGGGAACGAAGTCCATCATCATGCCCCGTTCCCCCTTATCCCCATGAAGCACCAAACGAATGACGTAAGCATGGCCGTGCAGCCGTCCGCACTTGTCATGCCCAGGAATGAAATGGCATGCTGAGAACTTTATGCCGGCATCGCGCCCGTCGATCTCGAGCCTCATGATTGGACGCAGAACCTGAAAGATTTTAAACTTTGCCTGAGGCGGCACTGCCAGAAGCCGATAATCGACCATATATGATTATAATCGACGAAACGCTAAGCAATCTCAGGTCCGAAGGTGGTCGGCATCGATAAAGGCAAGAAGTTGGCTGTTGTGCTCATCGTCTGCCTATTACTTCCAATCGGACTGTTCATATCCTACAGCTTCACGCAAATCCATAGGACAGAGGCGTTTGGACCTTTCGCCTCAGCTTCCGAGCTTTCAAGGACCGATGAACGAATCAATTTCAGGGATATCCCTTCGCCTCCAGAGTTCTGGAAATTGACCTTCAGCTTCGTCTCCATGTATTCAATGGGTAGCTGGAATCTTTCAAATGCGGTATGGAATGGGAAATCGACCTATGCCAACGACACCCTTCTCGATGCGAGAATCAAGCTATTGGATGGCAATGAGAATGGAAAATTGGACAACGCCGATGAACTTTTGATCTTTTCGACCACTTCTTGTTTGCCAGGGCATTATTGGAACATCGAAACGAAAGTCTTGCCTGAATATAGAGCCATCCAGCCAGTTGAGGGATCGTGGATCGAAGATGGAACTGGGTACATCTCATTCTATCGCACGCTTTACGAACCTCCCCTTACGAAAGTAACCATTCTTGATGTTGGGATGGGCAATGCAGCCTTCATCAAAGGGCCTTCCATGAACAATTATCTGATCAACACTGGTCCAGATTCTAAAGCGGATGTTGTGGTCGATTACATAAAGTCGATGAAGGCATCAGAAACGTTTGCTCTATTCATCACCGATGACGATCCAGGTAGCATCGGGGGCCTTGATGAGATTCTTGCGAATTTCTCGGTCCATTATATTTTCCTCCCGACCAGGGAGCCTATCTCAGAAGCATATGCTTCCGTACTAGCGATGGTTGAAGCAGAATCTAGCGCTGAGATCGTATATGGAACCGATTTCATAAACGGGATAGGTTCATATGGATTCGGCAGCTATGATGGCCAGGTCCAGAAATGGGGCGATCAATTTGATATATACTACAATAATGCATCCTCACCTTGCCTTTCCATTTGGTATTACCAAGGCCCGTTCCACTTCTTCTTCTGCGGGAACTCTACCAGCGAGGATGAAGCGAGGATCATGCAAAACACCATAAGCAATCCTGATCTTGTAAAATTTATGATTCCCACGGACATCGTCCAAGTCGCCAATTATGGCAAGGACGGGGGGACCTCCGACCTTCTGCTCGACACCTTGGGAGTGAAGACAGCGATAATCAGCCTATCCTCTGAACTCCCAGAGCTACCCTCCTCAAACCTCCTGGAGCGCTTGGCTCAAAGGGGGATTGAAACGTTTAGGACAGATGAGCTTGGCAATATCGTCTTCATCACCGATGGAACTCATTATTGGAGAGGGTAGTCTCCGGCATCAGCTCATTTCCGAGTTCCGACAAGGGCCGAGGCAAGGGCGATCGAGTCGAGGTAAGAGCTCTTAGCTCGTGATGTATCAATGAAGATCGGTTCGATGTTGAGGACCACTGCGCCCAATGCCTTGCCATCGCCCAGGAAATGCAGGGTCCGGAAGATCAGGTTCCCGGAGATGCCATCCGGAGCGATGATCATGTTGCATTCCCTTGCTGCATCCTCGATCAGTATCTGGTAGTGCTTGGCATTAACGCCAATCGAGCTAAGCCGAATGACGACCTCGTCTGCCTCCACCATCGATCGGTCCACCAATGGATCTCGCCCTTCGTCGCCTTTCCTTCCTCCAGAAAGGATGCCGACCTTGGGTTCCACCCCGATCCGCCTCATCAATGCCGCGCCAGCCGTCACCATCTCAACCTTCTGCTTCACGGTCCGGCCCTCATCGATCCCTACCGGAGCGAAGAAGAACATGTGCCCGTTTCGCGGTTGGAGGATGGCCATTCTTGAAATGTGGTCGACGGCGAACTGCTCCCTGATCGCCTTGAGTGCCAGGTTCGCATCCAAGCTTCCCCTGATGGCAGCGTCGAGGGTGCCATCGCGAAGCTCGCGCACCATCTCCTTGGCATCGGTGAACAACCTCACCTCTCCGAACTTGGAGGCTATGGCCATCGAGGCGCTGGCCTCGACCTTTTCCAGATCTTCCGCGACGCCGATTCCGATTCGGCGCTCAGGGCCCTTGGCCTTGGAGAGTATGAGCTCGATGCTGAGCATTGCCCCGATATCCTCCAACAGGCTAATCTAAGTTGCCGCTAGCCTAGGAAGCTATCGAAGATATAATCATCCCAGTTCCTGGCGCCGAGGGCGACTTCCAGCTCGATCGGGGTGAGCATCGGTTTGCTATAGCGCAGATAGTCGTCCATCGCCAATCGGGGGCAGGCGGTGGAAACGAACGCGTCGATTTGGAAGGCCATCAATTGTTCAGGCGAGACATTGTCCATCACTATCAGGAAAGCCTTTCGTCCTTTGCCAATTATCGTCGCCTTCAGCTTATCGGCCAAGGCCCTGCGTTGCTGCCCTGGTTTGCTGGAGATGATTATTCCGAAACTCCTTGCTTCGGATGCCAGTGCGATCGCGCCGTGCCGCTGCCTTAGGATCTTATCCTTCAACTGCTCCACGTCTCTGACCTCTCGCATCAGAGGATCGACCACGATGACCGACTTGCCTGCGGCCAACGAGACTGCTAAGGGATGGAAGTCCCCCGAGCCGAGATAGAGGAACTGGTCCACCTCATCCTTGATGCTCGAGGCGGCCGTGACATTGCACCCTAGCACCTGGCCTGCATTCTTGACCCTCTTATCCCCCCATCCGATCACGGCTGTCCGGCCATGGCGCTCAAGCCATTCCTTGAGCATACCGAGTTGATGGATGTGCTGGACGGTGGTGACCAACCCCACTCGAGGGCTCAAACGCTCCAGAGCTGCTGGCAGAAGATCGATGAAATCATATTCGAGCCGGACCTCGACGAATAGCACATTATCGTCCGCAGCCATCGAAGGGATCTCGCTGTGCCCGAAATGCACCAGCACGTCGGCGAATGCTCGATAGGATACGTTCAGGTCGCAAGCACCGTAGCAAGGATCCCCGAGGATGATGCAGACGCATCCAGTGAGGCGTTCGATCTCGTCGGCCGACTCCATCGCCTGCGACTTCAGACCTTCCGGGAATTGAAGTGCGACCCGATGCGCCCCCTTTACCCGGATGAAGTCCGCCACCTCGGCTAGGTGAAGGTCGAACATAGAAAAACAGAAGAGATGAAGGCGTTTAAGGTCTTGACTATACCAGCAATTCCTTGCCTTTGTCGATCACGATATAGCAAGGGGTTGGTAGCTTCAATGAGGCGCTCCACAGGGCCTCCTTGGCGGCGGCGACCGCGCTGACCGGGACCCTGAGTGTTATTATCGGCTGGCCCGGGTGCACCCTTGCCGCTGTGCCTACCGCTTTCCCGAAGGCGGCGCGCATTCCGCTCGAGACACGGTCTGCGCCGGCTCCAGTGGCTAGCTTGTTCTCTCGCAACACCTGATGGGGGTAGATGCGGATGTTGAAGTAGAAGTTGTTCGCACCAGCCTTCTTCGTCAACAGACGGTTGGCTGTGATACGTGCCGCCTCCAAAGCGATGTGGCGGACCTGGCAAAGCTCCTTGACATGCAAGGACATCACTATAGGAAAATCCCCGTTGGGGTTGCCTAGATTGAACGTGGTGATACGAGGGGCTGGAACTCCTCCCATATACTCTTTACGACAGTAAGCTTGACCTCTAATCTGGGTATACATTCGTCCCGGCTTTCTTGACATATCGTTTCACCTTTGAATCGTGACTATGAGGTTGCCTAGATTATGGTTGGGGTATATAACCATAATGGCATGACGCCAGGTTGATAGAACGCCTTGGCTAAGGCGACAGACGAGGGTATGCTTGCTCGTCGAAACCCATTGCAAAAGACATAGGATTGGAGTGCGCCCCCGAACCGGATCTCATTAGGGCATGATGACGCAACCTATTATATGAGGGAGACTTCTGTGGCGAACGTTCGAATATTTAAGGGGTAACGTCCACGTCGAAGCGCAGGATATCCAATAGGGCGAAGCATGGGATCGCACAGTTCCGGATGGAGCGATTGCTCGAACTGATGAGGCAGGAGCTGCTGGCAGGCAATCAGTACAGGAGCAAATGCTATCTCGATCATGCTAGGAGGCTGAGCATGCGTACGAAGACCCCTCTTCCCAAAGGATATCTGTATTGCAGGACATGCGGCATACCGCTAGTCCCAGGCCGCAATTGCCGCGTGCGACTTCGCTCGCAACGAGTGGTCTATCATTGCTTGGCCTGTGATGCCAAGAGGCGAGTTCCATATATCGAGGAGAAAAGGGGTGCAGAAGATGGCGAACATCGAGAAGTTCACTAAGAAAGAGCTGAAAGGGATCGGGGTCGGGCTAAAGCCGACAGTCCATGTCGGAAAAGACGGCCTAACAGAGAATGTCGTTACTGAGCTGAAGAACCAGATCAAGATCAACCGTGTGGTGAAGGTGAAGGTCCTGCCTTCCTCGGCCGAAAAGAAACGGGAGATCGCTGAGGAACTGGCCGAACGTTCCGGAACCGTTTTGATCGAGATCAGGGGATCGACCATCCTGCTCTGCAACCCGCGCCATTTCAAGGCAGATTAGAAGAGCCGGACACATCTCATCAGATCGACCAGTCCAACTTGAGGATAATATGCCAGATAATGCTTCTGAGATCGAGGAAATGATCCTTAAGGCGCTTGCTGGTACAAATAGGATGACCTTGACCCAGATCACATCGGGACTTCCGGGGGAATTGCGAGGATGCCCAGATGAGGTCGCACGGGCGCTCGCTCGGCTTAAGAGGAAAGGCGAGATCAACGGTGAGTTCTCTGAGAAGGATTCCTCCTGGGTCTATTGGAAATGAACGGTGAATCCAATTTAGGACATCATGGAGTTATCAGGAATTCATTGATGGACCTAAGATTCACCGAAGCCCTTATCAAAATATAGATGGTTCCTGCTGAACAGAGTGAAGAAATGCTGAACATCGACCTCATCAGGGAGAATCCTGAGTTGATCCGCACTATGCTGGTGAATCGCAATTATCCGGAGGACGCGCTAGACTCCTTCCTGAAAATCGATTCGGCATGGCGCACCCTGGTCGAGGAAGGGAACCAATTGCGAAGGCATCGCAATCAGGTGGCAGACCAAATCCCCAAACTGAAGGATGAAGAGAAGAAGGAACGCATCAGGGAGATGAAGACCGTCGCCAACCGGATCGCTGAGATTGACACGAAGCTAGCGGAGCTCGAATTGGAACGGAACGAGACCGTTCTGGTCATCCCGAACATCCCGCATGATACCGTTCCCATAGGGGCTGGGTCCAATGACAACGTCCTCGTCCGCCAGATGGGAGAGGAACGGCAATTCGATTTCAAGCCCAAGGACCATATCCAGATCGGAGAGGATCTGGACATCATCGATTTCAAGCGCGGCGCCAAGATAGCAGGAAGCGGTTTCTATGTGCTTAAAGGGGATGGTGCACGCCTTGAAAGAGCGCTCATCAACTTCATGCTGGACCTGCACACGCGC
>PMBU01000124.1:0-1136 GCA_003153895.1 Methanomassiliicoccaceae archaeon
ACCAGGGTCTTCTTCTTGCCGCGATCAACGAATCCAACCTCTTCCGATAGGATGTTGAACGGAAGGTCCCTCTCTTCGACGAACTTAAGGATGACGTCCTCGGCCAGCTTATCGATGAATAGCGTTGGAGAGCCGTCCGCGCCCATGCCAAGCTCCTCGCCCTTGTCCATTCGATCTGGGATGGCACGCTCCGCCTCCCTGACCTTTCGGGCCATGAGATGCAATTCTTCTTTCATCGAATCGAGTATGATGCGACTGGCATAAAGACTTGCCCGATTCAGGCTCACTCTCCACTTCGCCGCGTTGGCAAATCATTTAACCGGACCGGGAGATTCCCTTGGGCCAGTGCGAAGCGCATTGGCTGCGTTGGCTGAGGGGAACAGGTCGCTATGGAGAAGAAGCTGCCGAGCCTGGGAAAGATAGCGAAGGAGGATTATCCACTGGTCGGTCCGAAGGCCGCGAACCTGTCTGCCCTGGCCTGTGCGGGCTTCCAGGTGCCAGAAGGCTTCGTGATACCCATCACCACCTACAACAAGTTCTTGGAGAAGCTCGGCCTGAACGACCGGATCAAGGACGCTTTCAAAGACACGGACCTGGACGACGAGACTGTCCTGGAGAAGACCTCGAAGCAGATCAAGGCCCTGATCCTTTCNNCATGGGCGAGGATTCCCTCTGGGCGGTCCGCTCGTCCGCGGTCGCCGAGGACCTGCCAGATGCATCCTTCGCGGGTCAGCAGGACACTTTCTTGAACATCCCGTCCAACGAGGTCCCGGAGTCGGTGAAGCGCTGCTGGGCTTCGTACTTCAACGAGAGAGCGATCGCCTACCGCCACAATGTGGGGATACCACAGACCGGTGGAGGGATCGCGGTCATCGTGCAGCGCATGGTCGACGCCCGCTCCTCGGGGATCATGTTCACCCACGATCCGCTGGACCAGGATGGCAGGCACATCCTGATCGAGTCTTCCTGGGGCCTAGGGGAATCGATCGCTTCCGGGCTGGTGAGCCCGGACCGGTTCCACTGCGACTGGCGGAACGGAAAGGTGCTCAAGCGAGAGATCTCGCACAAGACGAAAGCGCTATTCCTCTCCCGAAGGAAGGAGGGAGTGGTGGACCTGGAGGGATCGAAGAGGGATG
>PMBU01000124.1:1160-9923 GCA_003153895.1 Methanomassiliicoccaceae archaeon
ACCCGCGCCTATGGGGACGAATACTGGTCGGACGTCACCTCGCCGCTCTTCTTCTCCGTGCTTGGGGAGTACCTCACCGACATCGTGAACCACGAGGGCGCCAAGATCATGGGCTACAAGGAACTGGTCGGCAAGGACCTGTTGCGGCTTCACAAGGGGCACATCTACTTCAACTCCGAGGTGCTGGAAGCGGTATTCATTTACAATCCCAGGTTCTCGAGGACCAAGGAGCTGCTCAACTATTTCCCGCAGAAGGACCAGGAGAGGATCGCCAACGCCCGGGCAAAGCTAGGCAGGCGGCTCTGGGCGGAGGTGAGGATCGCGATCCTCGATTCCGATGGCATGATCACCCGGACCGACAAGGCTTATCGGGCCTGGGCGGACGGATTCATCAAGAACATGCGCAATAGTTTCGACCGGTTGGATCTTCGGGCCTTAAGCGACGCCGAGCTGGAAGCGACCTACGACAGTATGGAGGTCGCCTACCTGAAACATTATCGTCTGATCAGGTACGGCATGGTGACCCACTCCATCGGCACCAACCTGATGGTGAAGCGCTGGCTCTCAGACTGGCTCGATGACAAGAACGGGCAGCTCTATTCTAAGCTGGTCTCGGGCCTGGAGGACAACAAGACCATCAAGACCAACATCGCCCTGGCCAAGGTAGCCGCCTCGGTCCGGGCGGACCCATTGGTGCTCAAGGTCCTCCAGACCGCGCCATCATCCCAAGTGCTGGAGGCGGTCCAGACCGACCCCAACTTCGCCGGCTTCAAGCGGGAGCTCGAGCTGTTCATGGACGAGTATGGCCAACGGTCGCACACCAGGGAGCTCTTCTTCCCGCGCTGGGTGGACGATCCCAGACTCGTGATAGATATCCTCCGCTCGCTGGTCGATGCTCCCGACATCGACTTCGAGAAGCTGGAGAGGGAGAAGATCCAGGAGCGGCTGGCAACGGAGAAAGAGGTGCTGGAAAGGATCGGCCACCTCAGGATCGGATTTGCGAAGAAGCGACTGTTCAAGATAGTCCTCAAGTTCGCCCAGACATACCTGGTGTTCAGGGAGAACCAGCGCTTCTATCTCGATCACATACTAATGAGGCAGAGAAGGCTTTTCATGGAATACGGCCGACGGTTCGCGGAAAGGGGCTGGATCGATCGTCCAGACGACATCTTCTTCCTTAGCAAGGAGGAGATATTCCAGATCGGGAAGGAGGGCAAGGCGGACGTTCGCACAGAGATAGCATCGAACCGCAAGGAGTTCGACCGATATCGGGACAAGATCCCTCCCAAGTTCCTCCGGGGCAACTTCGAGTTCGACGATACCGTGGTTCGACTGGATGATTCCAAGAAGATCATTGGGGTCTCGGCCAGCCCGGGCGTCCGCAAAGGCAGAATAAGAGTGGTGGATTCCATCGAGCACCTTTCCGAGGTCAAGGAATCGGAGATACTGGTGACATCGAATACAGACCCTGGCTGGACGGCTGTCTTCTCCAAGATCGGAGGCCTTGTGACGGAGACCGGCGGCATCCTGTCGCATGGTGCGGTCGTGTCCAGGGAATACGGCATTCCGGCCGTTACCGCGGTCATGGGGGCGACCAAAATATTAAAGACAGGGCAACAGGTAACCCTCGACGGTAATGATGGAATCATATACCTAGAGGAGATGTGACCTTGGATTCCACAGATATAATCCATGAATTTGGAACCCACGAGGAATGGAACGAGAGTTTCTATTTCAACTTCTATGACCGAGGACAGGACATCTGCGGATTCATGCGCATCGGTCTGAAGCCAAACAAGAAAGAGAAGAGCGTGTTCTGCTTCCTTATGATGCCAGATGGCAATGTTTTCGGAGTGAAGGACCAAGCGGCAATGGAGAACAACGACCTCGAAGCCTCGGGGCTCAAGTTCACCAAGCTCGAGGACGACAAGAAATGGCGCCTGGAATTCGACGGCGAGTTGCCGAAGCTGGCCAAGGACGGGGAGAAGGAGAAAGTGACCTTCGACCTGACCTTCGACGCGCTGAACGACGTCTTCGACTATCGAGAGAGCGTCAGCGGGGAGAAGGAGAAGATCGCTTCCTCCGTAGCGTCGGAGCACCTGGAGCAGTTCGGCAAGATCGCCGGGAAGCTCTCTCTGGGCGGAAAGGTCTATGACGTCACGGCAATGGGCGAGAGGGACCATTCCTGGGGCGTGCGTGACTGGAACGCGCCGCGGATGTGGGTCTGGATCACCGCACAGTTCGACGAGGGCTTCGCCTTCAACCTGACCAAGCTGTTCATGGACCGGGGCGAGGTCGACGCTGGATTCATCTATCTGGACGGCAAGAACGTGCCCATAATCAGGGCGGACATCGTCACGGAGTATAACCGGGACGGCTCCCCGAACACCGTCTATATGGCCTTGCACGACAAGGAAGGCGATGTTCATGGGGCGAAGGCGGTCGTGAAGCACAAGGTCGCCATGCCGTTCTTCAGCAAGGACGACAAGGTGCAATCGCTGATGCATGAGTGCCTGGCCAAGTTCACCGTTGACGACGACGTCGGCTACGGCATCGTAGAATATCTTGTTCGAAAGTAAAAAAACTTTGAAAGGGGAGGATCTCCCCTCTCATCTATCCTTTATTATTTCTTCGCCGGAACTGGCCTTCGGAAGGGCAGCTGGCGCATGATGCTCATCAGACTGAGCGACGACATGTACTCGTCGGCAAGGTCCCGTGCCTCTTTCTCCGGTATCCCGTTGGAGACCAGCGAGCGGAAGAAGACCTTGCCTGCCCTTTTCGCCTGCCGCTTGTACCGGAGGTAGGAGATGCCCAACCGCCAAACCAGCCAGGGGGCGTTGGCGGCGACCGCCAGCACCATCTCCCCCGATTCCTTATTTCGGGTCATGAATGTCCTACTCGCTATCGCGTTTCGCCCCGCCCACGATCCCCTTCAACATTCCACCGATGGAGGCATTGTTCATGTATTCCCTCGACAGTGTGAAGGCCTGCTCGCTCGTCATTCCCGCATCGAGGAGCGCCTTGTAGAATTTCGCCACCGCGGTGCCGAACTTCTCGCCCTCCTGAGCGTCATACAGCACCTTGGTGATCTTCTCCAGCAGCTCCGGGATCGTGTCCTTCATTACCGCCATTATCTCCTTCAATTGCTCCGCACTCGGCATTTCGTTGTTCGCCATGTTCTTCACCTAACCTTGGATTTTAATCCTATCACTGCTAACGGTCGGTCACACTACTTGGATAGTCCGAGCACTTGTGACCACCTCTTGACCACGTCCTCCGAGATGTGGTAGGTCTTCTCTATCTTCTCGGCCTTCTCCACGACCAGCTTGGCCGCCAGCAGCTCGCCGAGCCGCTCCCTGACTATGCGTCGGGACGAGCTGCCCCTTCGGGCCTTGAGCTCTTCTGTAACTTCAGAAATGTTAAGGCCTGGCTTGTCAAGGAGCACCCGCATGATGTCCTTGGAAATAGGGTCCTTCACCTCCGGCAGGATGACGTCGATGCTGACCACTCCGTGCTTCTGGTAGAGGTCCATGAGGCGGAAGTATTTCTGGACCGTATCCTGGAACATCGAGAGCTGGTGCACTACCTCTGCATAAGGCTTGGCAACCTGGCTCAATGTCGCCTCCAGCTCGCCGATGCGCTTGGTCAGCTCCTCGATCCGCTTGGCCTGGTCCTTGTCAACCACGGGGAAAGATAATGGTCAATATCATTAAAAGGCTGAGCACTATGCTTGCCCAGCATGGCTGGAGAACCTCCACGTTTGGTCGAGATGCGCGTCAAGGGCGTCTATTGGGATGGCGAGCGCATCTATACCCGCAACTCCGTGCCTGGTGACTCGGTGTATGGCGAGAGGCTGACCTCCATCAACGACGTCGAATACCGGGAGTGGATGCCGAACCGCAGCAAGCTGGCCGCCTACGTGCGCTTGGGAGGAACGGTATTCCCATTCTCGAAGGATACCAGGGTGCTCTACCTGGGCGCTGCCAGCGGCACGACGGCGAGCCATGTGGCCGACCTCTGCTCCGGAGGAACGGTCTACTGCGTCGAGTTCTCTCCCCGCTCGTTCCGGGACCTGGTCTCGGTGTGCGAACGGCGCAAGAACATGCTGCCGATCCTGGGGGACGCGACAAGGCCGAGCGAATATCGTTTCGCGGTGGAGCGCGTCGACGTAGCCTACCAGGACATAGCGCAGAAGAACCAGGCGAGCATATTGCTGAAGAACATGAAAGAGTTCGCGGCCAAGAAAGGAATGCTCGCCCTGAAGGCGCGCTGCGAGGACGTGACCCGCGAGCCGAGATCGATCTTCTCCGAGGCGGCGACCTTCATATCCAAGGAAGGCTTCGAGGTGCTTGACATGTTGGACCTGGAGCCATTCGAGAAGGACCATGCCATGCTGGCGGTGGGAACCAAATGAAGTGGGCCTATAGCATCGCCTTCATCGGCGACAAGTTCGTGATGGTCTTCAATGCCAAGCGCAACGGCTGGGAGATGCCAGGGGGACATGTCGAGCCGGGAGAGACACCGGAGCAGGCGGCGATCCGCGAGGTAAGGGAGGAATGCGGATGCAGCTTCGTCCCCTTCGCCAAGATGAAGCACCGCGATGGCGTGGTCTTCGCTGGGGACCTCGAGTGCCCGGTGGCGAAGCCGGAAATGGAATGGGGCCTCTTTGCCGCCCTGCCAAAGGAATTGGCGTTCGGAGAGGAGGAGTACAAGGAGACACTCTCTTGGGCCTTGAAGGAACGAGGCGAGAGGTACTCCAAGGGGTGTTTCCGAAGTTCGATCGATTGACGGCCGCCAATGCCCTCAAACCGTATCCAGCTGGCCAAATGAGTGGGTGCTTGACGCGCTCAAAATTTATATATCAGGACATAAATGGGCAGTCCATTCGCCACCATAGCAAACGCCTTCCATCATAGCAGTCAGAGTGATGATCATATGGCAAAGATGCATGCAAGAAGGAGGGGCAAGTCCGCCTCCGCGAAACCTCTGGTCACCGAGAACCCGGAATGGGTAACGATGTCCAAGGATGAAATCGAGCAGAAAGTGGTCAAACTGGCCAAGGAGGGGATGAGCGCCGCCAAGATCGGTCTCGTTCTCAGGGACCAATACGCGGTCCCGAGCGTCCGCCTCGCCACCGGCAAGACCATGCTGGAGATACTGGAAGGGAACGACCTGAAGCCCACCCTGCCAGACGATATGGTGGCCCTGATGCGCCGTGCTATCAACGTCAATCTGCACATGCAGGAGAACAAGAAGGACATGGCAACAAACCGCAACCTGCAACTAATCGAGTCTAAGATCCGCCGCTTGGTGAAGTACTACAAGCGCAACGACATCCTGCCACAGGATTGGACGTATTCGCTTAAGACCGCAGAGCTTCTCATCGAGTGAGGGCGGATGGACGAAGAGGTCCTTCCAAAACCCCTTTTTTTACGTTTATCTCAAGCTGCCGAAGAGCTTTCCAAGCACCCTGAGGTCAGGGTGCTGACCCATTACGACGCCGATGGCCTTTCCGCGGCGGGGATCCTTGCCAATGTGCTGGTCCGAGCGAACAAGCGCTTCCATCTCACCATGGTGAAATCGCTCGAGGAAAAGACGATCGCCGAAGTGGCGGAGGGAGCGAAATGCCTCATCCTGGCGGACATGGGCTCGTCCAGCCTTCCAGCGCTGGAAGCGACCGGGGCCAGAGTCATCGTGCTTGACCACCATGCCCCGATCGGCGATTCGGATAAGATCGTCCACGTGAACCCGCACCTTTTCGGCATCGACGGAATGACCTCGGGCTGCGCCGGCGCGGTGGCGATGATGTTCGCCGTCTCCGTCAGCGAAAGCAACTGGGACCTCCTTCCCATCGCATTCGGTGGGATCGTGGGGGACAGGCAGCACATCCGCGGGCTGAGCGGCATCAACCTTCACCTGCTGAACGAAGGGCTGAAGCGCAAGCTGGTCGTGGTCCGGCCGGGCTCGCTGCTGCCCGAGGGCGCTTTGCTGGACTCGTTGATCGAGACCGCCGACCCCTACATGCTCGGCGTGACCGGCAATCCAGAAGGGGCGAAGGCCTTGCTGTTGGAGGCGGGCGCGCCGATCGACGCTAGCCTCGAATCCTTGGACGAGAACCAGAGGCGAAGGCTCTCCTCGCTTGTCGCCCTCCATCTCCTCAAGCAGGGGTGCACTACGTCTGCCATGGAGGAGATCATCACCGACCGCTATTTCTTCCCGTCCTGGCGGTACTATGGCGAGGATCTGGCGCAGCTGCTCAACGCCTGCGGCCGAACGAACCAGGAGAGCGTCGGGGTGGCTCTCGCCCTAGGCGACAAGGCAGCACTGCAGAAGGCCGAGGGGCTGAGGGGCGAGTACAAGCACCAGATAGTCGAGGGAATGGCCTCCGTCGTCAAGACNNTTCGTGGGGGATTGCGACAAGCCGACGATCGTGCTGTCGCGCCATCCGGACAAGACGCGGGTCTCCTCCCGCGCCACGTTCCGCATCCTGGAGAAGGGAGTGGATATGGCGATGGCGATGCGGCAAGCCTCCGCTGCCGTCGGAGGGATCGGTGGAGGGCATGCCGTAGCGGCCGGAGCAACTATCGCGAAGGGCAAGGAAGAGGAGTTCCTTGGCGCGCTGGACAGGATCGTAGGCGAGCAGAAATCGAAGAAAGCGAACGCAGGCTAATCAGTCTCGCCAGGTGACGACCACTTCGTCGGTTCGGAAGCGTTGGTTCACGACCGTTTCGTCGATACGCATCCTGACGCCCGCAAGATGCATCACCAGGCCGGTCCAGGCGATCATCGCTCCGTTATCCATGCACAGCGTCCGATCTGGCACGTACATCTTCGCTCCGCGGTCGGCGCACATCCTGGCGACCATCTCCTGCAGGCGTTTGTTCTGCACCACGCCTCCGCCGAGCAGCACTTCCGACTTCTCCACATGCGCCATCGCCCTTTCGGTGACTTCGGTCAGCATTGCGAAGCATATCTCCTGCGCAGTGAAGCAGATGTCCTCGACGCTCTCGCCTCTTTGTTTCATGATCAGGCAGGCGGTGAGGATGCCCGAGAACGCCATGTCCATGCCTTTGACCGAATAGGGCAGGTCGAGCAGCTTCCTGCCTTCTTTCGCTGCCTTCTCGATCTTCGGGCCGGCGTAATATCCGAGCCCGATCTCCCTACCTAGCTTGTCGAGCATGTTCCCGATGCCGATGTCGAGCGTCTCGCCGAAGATGCGATAGCGGCCATTGGCGAACGCTATGACTTGGGTGTTCCCGCCGGAGGCATAGAGCAGCACCGGGTCCCTGGCCTGCGTCTGGATGCGCCCGATCTCCAGATGAGCGATGCAGTGGTTCACGCCGATTATCGGCCTATTCAGAGATAGAGCGAGGGCGCGGGCGGCCGTGGCGACGGTGCGCAAGCAAGGTCCGAGCCCTGGTCCCTGCGAGAAAGCCACCAGGTCGATGTCCTTGAGCTTGATCCCCGCGGTCTCGACGGCCTTGAGGACCATTGGGACCACGACTTCGGCATGATGGTTGGCCGCCTCCCGGGGGTGGATGCCGCCCGTCTCGGGCTTGTACATCTTCATCTCGTTGGCCAGGACCTTCCCATTTTCGTCAACGATCCCGACCCCGCAGGTGTGGGCGGTGCCTTCGATACCGAGCGCTATCATTCGACAGTCCATCGATTAAGAATTAATCAATCTTTCATTGAGGCCGATGTCGGAATGATATCGAGGAGTTCGCTAGCTCAGTTGTCGCTGCAAGAGCAAGCGTTGATCTTCTCCACGATCTTGATCGCACCCTCGAAGACCTCATCGTCGACGACAAGGATCGGCGTGTGTTTGTTCAGGAGCTGGTAGAACGCGGCCTCTGCCATGCCGTCCGCCGTTTCCATGTTGATTATGTTGACCTTGACTCCCTCTGGAATGCGCTCTTTGACCCAATCGCACTTTTGGCAGCCTGTTTTTGTGAATAGAAGAATCTCTGACATCGCGTTACCGCCAATCGAATCAGGCGCCGGGGATTAATAGATTGCGAAACTACTTGCAAAATGAAACGCATTGGATGTCCAATAGACTCCGAGGAGCTGATCGCGACAGATGACGAATGACAACCATGATCCGACCGAACGTTTCACCGGGCGATCTTCTGATTACAAGCTGCATAGGCCTCGTTATCCTGATACCCTCTTCCAATATCTACTGGACAATTCGGTCATCTGGAAAGGTTGCTCGGTTGCTGATGTAGGCTCGGGGACCGGGATCTTCGCCAGGGGGCTGCTTAACCGGGGTGTATTGGTCTATGCCGTCGAACCCAATCGTGAGATGAGAGATTGCGCGATCGATGCCCTGGGATTGATTGCAGGATTCCATAGCGTGGTCGGTCGTTCGGAGGCGACCACCTTGGGCACGGCGAGCGTCGATGCGGTGACGGCCGCCCAAGCCTTCCATTGGTTCGAAACCGGTCCGACCAGGATCGAGTTCGCGCGCATCCTCAGACCAGGAGGCCAGGTGTGCATAGTCTATAATGAAAGGGACGTATGCGATCCTTTTTCTCGTGAATATGAAGGACTGGTCGGGGTCTATACCGAGCCTGACAAGGAGAAGAGGGAGCGGTCAAGGGACCCCCGAGCTTTCTTCGATGGCAGATGCAAGGAGGCGAGCTTCCCGAACCAACAGGAGCTGGACCGAGAAGGGCTGTTGGGGCGAGCTCTTTCCAACTCCCACATGCCGAAGAAGGGGGATGAGGGATACGAAGAGATCGCTCGTCGCATCTCCGA
>PMBU01000127.1:0-17552 GCA_003153895.1 Methanomassiliicoccaceae archaeon
CCGATCAACATCCATTGCGACCACAGCGACTCTATGGGTGCGCGTGACTCGGGCTGGATACAGCTCTTCGGAGAGAATGTTCAGGAAGCATATGACAACAGCATCATGGCCTTCAGGGTGGCGGAGCACATGGACATAAGGATGCCGATGATGACCTGCCTGGATGGGTTCATCGTCACCCATTCTCTGGAACGGTTCGAGCCATTGCCTGACGATGTCGTGAAGTCGTTCGTAGGGCCCTTCAAGTATCGCCGATCACTGCTGGACTATAAGCACCCGATCACCATGGGCCCGTTCGACTGGACGGATTACTACTTCGAACATAAGTACCAGCAGGTAGAGGCGATGAAGCGGGTGACTCCGGTCGTCAACTCCGTCGCCAAGGAGTATTCAAAGATCAGCGGTCGCGACTACCAGATAATCGAGCCTTACAAACTGGAGGACGCGGACTATGCCGTCCTGGCAATGGGCTCCACTGCGGGTACATTGAAGGAGATGGTAGACGATCTCCGCGCCGAAGGAAAGAAGGTCGGTTCGATCAAGCTGCGACTCTTCCGTCCGTTCCCACATGCCGAGCTGGCCAAGATGATCGAGGGCTTGAAAGGCGTGGCGATCATGGACCGCGCGGTCAGTATCGGAGCTGAGGGCCCGATATTCCCTGAAGCCCGCTCGGCGCTCTATGAGGCCAAGCAACGGCCTCGACTGACCAATTACGTCTACGGCCTCGGCGGCAGGGACATCAGGCCGGAGGAGCTGAAGCACGTCTTCAACCAGCTCATTCGCAATGAGGGTGACACAGTGAACTACCTGGGGGTGAGGATTTGAGCGCTACCACCAATCTGAAAGTGCTCTCGCAGAGGGAGGACCGCTATGTCGAAGGCCACCGTCTCTGTGCCGGATGCGCCGAGCCGATAATCGCCAGGCAGGTGCTGATGGCCACAGACAAGCCAGTGGTCGTTTCAAATGCCACCGGTTGCTTCGAGGTGTCGTCGTCGATCTATCCGTTCACGTCATGGAACGTCCCGTGGATCCATAGCGCCTTCGAGAACGCCCCCGCCACCATATCTGGTGTGGAAGCTGCGTATCTAGCGCTCAAGCGGAAAGGCCTGATCAAGGACGAGATGCGCTTCATCGCCTTCGGAGGCGATGGTGCCAGCTATGACATCGGTATCCAGTCACTCTCCGGGGCGATCGAGCGGGGGCATCATTTCCTGTACGTCTGCCTGAACAACGAAGCATACATGAACACTGGCATCCAGAGGTCTGGTGCGACCAGCAGGGGAGCTCAGACCACCACCTGCCCTGCCGGGACCTGCGTACCGGGAAAGAAGGAGTTCCCCAAGAACCTGACCAAGATCATAATCGCTCACGATCTTCCATATGCCGCACAAGCGTCGCCGCATAACTTCAAGGACCTGATCGAAAAGTCCGCGAAAGGGCTGGAAGCGAACGGGCCGTCCTTCCTGAACATCATCGCCCCCTGTCCACGCGGATGGCGCTTCGATTCCGCTAAGACCATAGAGATGGCCAAGCTGGCAGTGGAAACATGCATGTGGCCGCTCTATGAGTTCGAGTTGGGAGAATGGAGGCTCACCGCCGATAGCAAGCGCATTGCAGAGGGCTCGAAAAAGAAGCTCCCGATATCTGAATGGCTCAAGTCGCAGGGAAGGTTCAGCCATCTCTCCAATGAGAAGTGGGCCTACGTGGCCGATGAGATCCAAGCCAACGTCGACAAGCAATGGAACGAGCTGCTCCGATTGTGCAAGGCGTAATCGCCGATCAGAGCCAAACCCCTATTTTTACTATTTCAGATCGTTATTGTAGGACCGATTCAGGATTCATCTTGCGAAGCGAGGAGTTCCTCCCAGAGCTTGATGGTCTCAAGCGCATCCAGTTCGTCGACGGCCTGGATGGCGAAACCTGCATGAACGATCACATAGTCCCCTGGCCTGACCTCAACCAAGGAGATGTTGGTTTCGCGCTTAACACCGCCGAAATCGATCACGGCGATGTTTCCATCAACCGAAACGACCTTGCCTGGAATCGCTAGACACATTGGATGCCTCTCAGGATGAAATCAATTTAATGATCGCCTCGGCCGGCTGGCCGTCGCACGACTTCAGGGCCTCGATTGTCTTCTCCCGGCTCGCCCCCGTCTGGGACATTACAAGCTTAATGTCATCCTCTGGAAGGACGGACGGCACTGGCTCCCCGGCCTTTGGCACGGCAGCAGCCTGCGAGAGAGGGACGATCTCGGTCTCCCCAGTTATCTGGTATGTCTTCTGGCCTTGCGCCTGCATGATCGTTACCGATGCGTCGGTGATGATGTAGTGCTTGTTCTTTGTCCGGATGACCACATCTTGAACGTCCTCAAGGTCCTCGGTCTCGATACCCAGCTTCTTCATGGCCTGCTTGACCTGGCGAGGGTTCACACCACGCATTCCTGGCATCATAATAGCATCAAAGAAAATGACCTTCGACTATTAAACCTTTGGAAATTAAGCCTGCGCATCAATAAAATCCTGGAAAAGGGTTTTGGGGCGGGATCGACCGCCGCCTATCGTTTATTATAGCACATTCAGGCAATGGTTTATTTCCCAGTCACTAACCCATGTGCGATAGCCGTCCCACTCCTTTCCTTTGATATGGATATAGTGGTTGAAGATGTGCTCGCCCAGGGTATCCTTCATCAGCTTGCTCTGGGAGAACTTCTTCAGGGCATCGCCGAGGTTTTCTGGCAACGATTCGATCTTGAGCTTCTTCCTCTCATCCTTGGTCATATGGTAGATGTCCTTCTCCACTGGCTTAGGAGGTGACAGGTCTTTGTCCATCCCATCCAGACCTGATGCGAGCATGACGGCGAACTGCAGATACGGGTTCCCGGCGGGGTCGGGGTTGCGCAGTTCCACTCTGGCCCGAGTGCCTCTGCCGGCTGGCACCCGGATCAAGGCGCTCCGGTTCATGTTAGCCCAGGAGATGTAGCATGGCGCCTCATATCCCGGCACTAGGCGCTTATATGAGTTGACATGTGATGCCAAAATCGCGCAGTTGTCCTGAGCATGCGCCAATAGTCCGGCCAGGAAGTTCATGGAGATATCGGAAAGTCCGAACTTGCCGTCAGGGTCGTCGAAGACATTCGTCCCGTCGACGGTCGAAAGGCTCTGATGGACATGCATCCCAGACCCGTTCACTCCGAACATCGGTTTCGGCATGAATGTTGCATAAAGTCCATACTGTGCGGCTATGGTCTTCACTCCTAGCTTCAAAGTCATCATCCGGTCGGCCATGGTGAGGGCATTCTGGTAGCGCAGATCGACCTCCAGTTGGCCCGGTGCGACCTCGTGATGCGATGCCTCCATGTCAAAGTGCATGGCATCGAAGTTAAGCATGATGTCCTTCCGGACCATTTCCCCTGTATCCAATGGCATAAGGTCGAAGTATCCGCCATTGTCTGATGGTTCTGGGATCGGGTTCCCTTTTTCGTCCATGTTGAAGAGGAAGAACTCGAATTCCGGGCCGACGTTGAACACGAATCCCTTGTCCTTCGCCTTCTCGATCATCTTCTCCAGCACCCAGCGGGGGTCCCCCTTGAACCGGTTGCCCGAGTGGTCAGATATAGTGCACATGAAGCGAGCGGTCTTCATCGAACCATTCGACGTCCATGGGTAGATCTGGAACGATTCCAGGATGGGGTTGGCACGCATGTCCGATTCCTCGATGGTAGCATACCCTAGGATCGAGGAGCCATCGATGAACACACCCTCCTCCATCGCCCTCTCTAGCTTGGTCATGGGCATGGTGACGCTCTTGACCATTCCGAGAATGTCTGAGAACTGCATCTCGATGAAATGGACACCTTCCTGCTTCACCTTGACCAGAATATCTTCCTTGGTTTCATCCGAACTCTTAGCGGCGGTCATCAGAAAAACCATAAATCGAATTACATAATATATCTTTGCATAGGTGTTATCGCCATTAACTAGATGAATGTCTATTTATTGGCTGTATCAATAGCATTTTTAACTATCATTACGGCCTTCTTCACAGCATTTGCGCCTTCTTCAGGCTTGCTTGCCCCACCAGAGGCGAAATTCTTCCCCCCTCCTCCCTTTCCCTCGAACGCCTTCAGGGTTTCCATCAGGACATCCTTGCAATCGATGGCCAGGTCCTTCGACGACGCGATGATGAGCATCAGTTTGTCATCAGACGAGGACATGACGCAGACCGATCGCTCGCCAGCCGCGAACTGGTTTGCTCGGTCCACCAACACCTTTTTGTCGATGCCCTGGTAACTTCCGGAATATATTCGCACCCCTTCATACTTCTCTGGCTCGAGGTTGGCGAGCAGCTCCTTGCTATTCCGTTTCAAGGCCACCTTCTTGTTTTCCAGTTCGTCCTTGAGATTGTCGAGCGCTTTGACAAGGTCCTCCGGGTTAGCGCCCAGGCTCTCTGACGCTTGCAGAGAAATGATCGAAAGGGACAATGCGTTCTCTATTGCTTGCCTGCCAGTTTGGAACTCGACTTCATAGTCGCCCGCTGGCCTTGCCGAGGACAGTTTCGTTATCAGGAGCGCCTTCAACTCCCTGGTGTTCTGGATATGCACTCCGGCACATGCCGCTTTATCGATGTCCCCTATGTTGATGATACGTATCTTGTCGCCATGGATCCGCTCAACTTTTACGCGGACCTCCTTGACCATCGGGCTGTCCTTGGACGCCCACATCTCGCTGACTGGAAGCTGAGCGGCGATCGCCGCGTTCGCTTCGATTTGCGCGCGAGCCAGTAGTGCCCAGTTCATCTCACCTCGAACGATGAACGACTTCTTCTTCGGAGTAATGGCGATCTTGACCAACTCGAGTTCCGGATTTATCTTGCTCATCGTCGAGAATAGGAGGTGTTCGCCGGTATGGCCCCGCATCAAGTCGTGTCGGCGTTCCCAATCGATTTCCGCTTCCACACGTTCACCAACTGAGAATGCATGTTCTGGGACGAGGTGCCAGATGTCTCCTTGTTCTTTGACCTCCTCCACCTCGAGGTCCTCGATCCATCCGGAGTCCATTTCCTGGCCACCGCCACCAGGGAAGAATGCCGTGCGGTCGAGGGCCACCCAGTCTCCCTCGACCTTTTCAACGATGGCGTCGAATCTAGCCATGTAGGGGTCGCTCTCATAAAGCAATCTCGTCATCGAGACGGGAAAGCAAAGGTCGACCAAAACGTTATCGTTGCCCGGGTTTGTGAAACCCATGAGCGCCATTCGTCAAATGCGCAGTCGGTTTTTAAAGCAAACAGACAAATATCGAAATTCCTATTAAGTGATGTGTCCTTCAGGAGGAATTAGAGGGATGTCACTCGGACCATCATTAGATGACTTGGACAAGCGCATAATCTCTGAGCTTTGCATTTCCAGCCAAGGCTCGTACCGGCAGATCGCGAAACGACTCGGAATCCACCCGACCACCCTGATCCAGAGGGTCAAGAACCTAGAGAAATTGGGGATCATTCATGGCTATAGGGCGCAGGTGGACTACCTGAAGCTCGGATATGAGTTCATGGCCATAGTCCATGTCTATGTGGAGGGGGACCTGCTCGAAGTCGAGCAGAAGATCAANNGTCATAAAATCAATGCTCACGATAAAGGGAGTCAAGAAGACGAATACCTACGTCGTGCTGAACATGATAAAGGATCCATTCCAATTCCTGCCCGAATTCAGTAAGAAGAGCGATGTGGAACGTTAGATATCAGAACTCGTCCAAAGCTGTTGACCATGAATCACGTCCGATTCTTGGCATAGTGTCAACTCGAAGTAACAATAATTGGCAATATGTCGGAGACCGCAAGTGAAATTGCGAACCTTGACAGAGGAATCTGCTGAGTCTGAGCAAAGTGCTATATATAGTACCATCCTTTCCACGAGCGCTTAAAACATTCCAGAGGCCAGACGATGTTACGTACACACGATTGTGGCAAGCTGCGGTCACAGGACCTCGGGAAACGAGTGACCATGGCCGGTTGGGTGCGGTTCCGCCGCGATCACGGCGGAGTGCTCTTCCTTGACCTGGCAGACTCGAACGGCACCACACAACTGGTGTTCGATCCCGGCGCGCTAGCTGTATCGAACGATGTAGGACGCCTCTCGGAACTGCTCAATACCTTTGGACGCGAGTGCGTGATCCAGGTCACTGGCGTCGTGAGGGAGAGGATCCCCGGGACGGAGGACCCTCGGAATCCCACTGGCCTTGTCGAACTGCTCATCGAGGAAGCCAAGCTTCTCAACAATTCCAAGCCGATACCCTTCGAAGTGGCAGACCAAAAGAACTCGATGTTGCCGAACGAGGACCTGCGGATCCGCTACCGCTACCTAGACCTCAGGCGAACGCAGATGATGGCCAACCTGCACTTCAGGCATAAGCTGCTCAATGCTGCAAGGGAGGAGCTGAACAGGGCCGATTTCATCGAGGTCGAGACGCCGATGCTGACGCGCTCGACGGCGGAAGGTGCTAGGGACTTCTTGGTTCCNNTACCAGTTCGCGCGTTGCTTCCGCGATGAGGACTCCCGCGCTGACCGGCAGCCGGAATTCACTCAGATGGACATGGAGATGTCCTTCGTGGAAGAGAAGGACGTTCATGAGATGATCGAGCGCGTCCTGATGCATGTCTGGGAGTCGCTCTTCGACATAGAGCTCAAAGTCCCGTTCCCCAGGCTCTCTTATGCCGATTCGATGTCGCGCTTCGGGACCGACGCGCCGGACGTGAGGTTCGGTCTCGAGCTGACCGAGGTGACAGAGATCGTCCGCGAAGCGCAGTACGAGATCTTCCATAACATCCTCAATAAGAAGGGGATCGTGGTCTGCCTGAACCTGAGGTCGACCCAGGTCAGGGAGAAGGATGCGGAATGGAATGGTGTCGGTCGCAAGGAGGTCGACCGTTTGATCGAGTGGGCCAAGCAGCAAGGTATGAGCGGCCTTTCCTGGATGCGCTGCACCGACAAGGGTCTGGAATCCAACATCGCGAAGTATTTCCCGGATGAGGTCCGAGGACAACTGGCGAAAAAGATGGAGGCGGAGATGGGCGACCTGCTGCTCTTCCTCGCCGGTCCGCGCATGCAGACCCTGAAAGCAGGGGGCGCCCTGAGGATGAAGCTGGCGCGAGACAACGGGCTGTTGGAAGGGAAGGAGCATCAGTTCGTCTGGATCGTGGACTGTCCGCTCTTCCAGTCCGATCCGGTGACGCACAAGCTCTCGGCATTCCATCATCCATTCGTGAGGCCGGTGAAGGGAGACATAGCCGGGGGAGAGGATGCCACCAAGATCATGGGCCAATCCTACGACCTAGTCCTTGACGGGAGCGAGATCGGCTCTGGCTCGATACGGAATCACGATCCAAGCGTGCAGCGCAAGGTCTTCCGACTTCTCGGAATGGGCGACGAGGACATGGAGCGGGAGTTCAGCTTCTTCCTGGAGGCATTGGAGTTCGGGGCACCGCCACATGGGGGCATAGCACTCGGCATGGACCGGTTGGTCTCGATCCTCCTTGGATGCGAATCAATTCGCGACGTGATCGCCTTCCCGAAGAACAAGAAGTTCCAATCGTTGGTCGATGGCTCGCCTGCAAAAGTGGACAAATCGAAGCTGTCCGAGCTCATGTTGCTCTCGCTGGCCGAGGAAGAAGGCAAGAAAGAGGAATGATCATTTCCTCTTCTCAATTTCCTTTTTCACCGCTTCCACCACTTCTTGGGAGTTGTACTTCCCCTTCGCCACCTTCATCACGTGGCCGATGACGCTGTTGGCCGATCTAGGGTTGGTGGAATAGTCCCTCAATACCTGGGGATGTTCATCGATGAAAGCGGCGATGATAGAGTCAAGCATTCCATCCTCGACCACGCAGGAGAGATCAGCGGGGCATTCCCCGGATGCGATGGCATCGATCCTCCTTCTCGCCTCCGAATCGGTGATCTCTCGGTTCGCGGTCTGGACTATGATCGAGACGAGGGCCGTACTCACCGGGTCATCGATTCTCGGCAGGAGCGCCGACCAATTGGCCGAGATCGGTCCTAGGGTCCAGGCGAGGGCTATCTCCGGGTCCACTTTCTGGGCCAGGAGCTCGAACATGTCGGCCAATGGCATGGAGGTGAGCACGATCTGCCTCATCTTCCCGAAGTCCACGGCGTAATGACCGGCCATGCGATGGGCGCGTCGCAGCGGTGTCTCGGTGGTCCCTAACGAACGGGCGATGACGCCTACGCTGAACGTCCCCAGGTCCGGCTCACCGATGTAGCCGTAGTCCTCCTCCGTCTCCTTCTCGCGGGAGGACATCGTGACCTTTCGCACCTCATCATATCGCCTCGTTTCCCTTACTACCTTCATACCGGCCTCGACCATCTTCGACTGCCGGGAGGCCTCGAACTTGAGCGCTTTCTCCAGGTTGCGCAGTCCTTGGATGTTCTTGACCTCTACCCTTTCCCCGTCCATGGAGATGTTGGCATCGACGCGCACACTCTGTTCGTCCCCTGCCATGGTTCCTATGATGTGGCGCAGCTCGACCAGCAGCTCCTGCAGGAATATCCTCGCCTCCTCGGGAGAGGTCAGGTCCGGGGCGGTCACGATCTCCACTAGCGGGATGCCGGAGCGATTGTAGTCTATCAACGAGACCTCCTCCCCCGCCTTGCCCACTCGCTTGATCCTGCCAGGATCCTCTTCGAGATGCGCCCTCCAGATTCCGATGGTCCTTTCGTTGACGATGAAGGTGCCATCCGTGCCGAGCGCCGAATCGTATTGGGTGATCTGGAAGCACTTCGGAAGGTCTGGATAGAAATAGGTCTTGCGGGAGAACCAGACCTCCTCGGGTATCTTGCAGTCCAGGAAGCGCGCGATCTCCACGCCCATCTCCAGCGCTCGTCGGTTCAGGGACGGGCGCGACCCGGGGAAGCCGAGGCAGGTAGGGCAGATAGAGGAGTTCGGCTCCTCCGCGCTGGTCGAGCAAGAGCAGAACAATTTGGATTTGGTGGGGAGCTGGACGTGGACCTCCAGGCCGATCTTCATCCGCTCACCTCCGGGAACCTGATATCGAATCCGCTGCACCATCTCCCCGCGACGTCGAGCAGCCTCCTCTCTTCCCAATGTGGCGCAACCAGCTGCATCCCTATCGGCATCCTGTCGTGGTAGCCGCAAGGCAAGGACAGATGAGGCATCCCGGTCAGGTTCGGAGGCACTGTCAAGAAGTCCGCTTGGTAGACCTCTAGCGGCTTCATCCTGGCGATCTCTGAGAAACGCGGGGCGATGAAGGGCATGGTGGGAGTGAGGATCGCATCATTGTGCTCCATCAACCCATTGTACTCCTTGATGACGAGCTGTCGTACTGCCAACGCCTTCAGATAATAGCGATCGCGGAAGCCGACCATCCGGGTATAAGTTCCGAGGAGAACGCGTCGCTTCGCCTCCTTGCCGAAATTGGCAGAGCGGACCTCCGAGAAATAGTCGTTGAAGCTCTGGTCAATATGACCGCCCCGGACGCCGAACAACATCCCCTTATACCGGGCCAGGTTGGTAGAAGCCTCCGAAGTCGCCAGTACGTAGTATGCGGCAAGTGCGAATCCAAGCGAGGGCATGCTGACCCGATGGGACTCGATCCCCATCTCCCTCAACTTTTCCAGCGCCGCTTCGAAAGCAGTCCGCACTGCCGGGTCGAGGTTTTGCATCGCCTCTTCCGGGACGGCTACGCTCTTGACCTTGAATCCGCCCAGCTGCAGTTGCGGCTGGACGATGGAGGTGGGGTCCTTTTTATCTGGTCCCGAGATTATCGGCAGGAACCTCTTGAGATCGTCCGAGGTTCGTGCAATCAGGCCGATCTTGTCAAGCGAGTTCGCATAGTCGATCAGTCCATAGCGGGAGACCCGGCCATAGGTCGGCGTTAAACCGATGACCCCGCAGAAGGAAGCGGGGCAGGAGATCGATCCTCCGGTTGACTCCGCCAACGCCACGTGCTTGTCCAACAATGCTGTGATCGCCGCCGCGCCGCCGCTCGAACCGCCGCAGCTCCTCTCCACATCGTGCGGGTTGCGAGGGATCCCGAAGGCGGAATTGGTGCAGAAGGTCCCGAAGCCGAACTCGTCCATGTTGGTCTTTCCGATCAGGATGCCGTTCGCCTCGCGCATCTTTCGGACCACGGTCGCATCGAACGGTGGGCGGTAGCCTTCCAGTATCCTGGACCCAGCCCGGGCCTGGAAACCGGTGGCGCAGATGTTGTCCTTGGCGGAGAAATGGAACTTGGGCGGGTAATCGGTCAGGTCCTCGAGTTCTTGGGCGAACTCGGCGAACGGCAGATACTTCTCGTTCAGGGCGGCAAGTTTCTCGGTCGAAATATGACCCTTCATGTCAGCTTTGGCCCCCTGACCATGTCTTGATAGGTGTCCATCGAGTCGCGGAGCAATCCTGCATCGACATCGCGGCAGACCTCATCATCCCTAAGCACGTTGGCGACTGGCACTGGATTGAAATCGTGCTTGCCAATATCGGGAGCCTTATCCAGGACGGAGAAATAGCTGAGGACGTCCTCCAGGTCCTTGGCGAACTCCCGCAACTCCTCTTCCGTCAACTCCAATCGTGCGTTGCGTGCGACGCTCTTCACTTCTTCCAAATCCATATCGACACCATGAAACGAGCCTTGCGATTGTTCGCCAAGGTTGCAAGTTTTGGTGCATTATGCGGACTCGCCAATAAAGCCTTAGCGGACTAGCCAAAGGCGAGCTCATTCCGTTCCATGAACTTCATTGTGCGAACGCCTCGATGAAAACGTTTATGAACGGTGCATCTTTTACATTGGTGCGGTAAATAGTATGGATGAATCAGAGAAGTTAATACAGCAGGCTCACCAGCTCATGAACGATGGGGAATATCCACAAGCGTTCTCCAAGTTCGATAAAGCCATCAAGGCCAACCCAAACAGCGCAGAGGCCTATTTCGGAAAGGCGGAGGCGGGCGTCCTGGTCTCGAAGATCGGCGTGGAGGAGGTGATTGCTCTATACAAGAAGGCAATCTCCTTGGACGATAAGAACCCGTTCTACTACGCTTCGCTCGGGGCATTCTGCGTAGAAGCCAATCAGTTCAATGAGGCCGAAGCCGCTTACAATAAGGCTGCCGAGGTGGACTCGGAGAACGCTCCATACTATTATTCGGAATTCGCAGTGGAATACTATCGCAGGGCACCAGTGGCGATGGAGCAGTTCATGGACGACAGCACCAGGGCGATCATAGCCAAGAAGTCTCTTAAGTACCTGTTGAAGTCGGTCAATCTGACGGAAGAAGAGGCGAAGAAGCTACTCTAGTCGCCGAAACAAGGGGAAGCCTGTCAGCGATATAGGTCCCGCCGCTCGCAACGATCCCTGTCGTCAGGTCTCTCTGTCGAGCACTTGCAGATGGAGCAAATCTTCATCTTAGGGTCATAGTCCTCGTTGCATACCAGCCGCCCGCATATGGTACAAGTGTTGAAGGCTGGCTTCCCGCAGATCATGCATTGGCCTAGGACGTCCATCGAAGGATATCTTCGACCTCCCTCCTCATGAAACCTTCTATGAGCTCAGGCTTTCGGGCGCAGGTCACCTGGTTGCGATTCTCTCGCACACCTGGACAAGTTCCCTGGCATTCTCCACCGGTGTGTCCGAAGGAAGCTCGCATGCCGGTGCTATGATGGTCCTCCGGTCGCCGAAGAGCTTGACGGCCTTCATTACAGCCACCTCGATCTCATCGAGGCTGCCTTGGTAGATCAGATTCTGATGGTCGATGCCGGCGACAAGTGTCCTTCGCCCGATCTCCGAGACCATGTGATCGCTCGCCCCCCTCGCCCCGACCCAGAAATGGATCGCTCGCGGGTCAAGAATGGTTATCTGTTCCTTCAAGAAAGGGGCGTAGGAGCAGTTATGGACTATGGTTCGCAAGCCGAGCGAACGGAATTCCTCGACCACCCCGCGAAGCGGTTCGAGGTCGAAACGCATGCACATCTCTATGGTATTCTGCTCCGCGTCCGCCAGCCCTCCGCTGATGAAAATAGCATCAAGGCCGGAATAGTTCGCCAAGCGAACCCCCAGCATCTTCAGGCTATCGGCCACCCTCAATAGCAGCTTGGCAAGCTCCTCCGGCTGTAGCATCTGCCAGACCATGAGGTTCTCATACCCTAGAATTCCAGAGGCGACCACGAACGGAGAACTGGTGCATCCCAATACCATGGTGTCCTTGCCCACATCTTGCACCATTAGGCGCGCCGCTTTGATCGGTACTGACCATATCGGGTCGTCGAACGGGTCGATAGGATCGAGCCTCTCTACCGACTCCATGTCTCTGATCGATGCGGGCTCGCTGTTCGGATAATTGTTGCGATTGCTGAATGCCAGCTTCGCGCCGAATGCCTGCGCTTCCATCAGTAGGTCGCCCCATCCTGCCATGACATTGTCGTAGCCGAAGACGTCGAGAGCGGTCAAGCTGAGCTGGGCGAACTTCTTCGGGTCGAAATACGCCTCTTGGATGGAGATGCCCGCCACCTGCTGGACATGCTTCATCCCTCCGAGGTGCTGGTACATCACCGGGACCCTNNCATGGCTAAATAAATCTCTTGGCCAGTCTAATCGAGAAGTCCGAGATGGCGCAGCCCCTCGATCACTCCGTCGGAATGCGCAGCCTTTGCCACGAAGTCCGCGGACGACTTGGCGCTGGGCGAAGCGTTCCCCACCGCGATTCCGAAACCACAGCCGGCCAACATCCTCGAGTCATTATCAGAATCGCCTATGGCCACCACATCTTCCAGACCGATGCTGAGGAATTCGCAGCCCCTCTCCACTCCTGCCAGCTTGCTATGCCCCCTGTTCATGATATGGATGGCGAACCCAGTCGCCTCGATCTCCAGGTCCCAGCCCGCTAGAATGCATCGGATCCTCTCCAAATCGAACGAACGCTTCAACCCGACTTCAGTCTGTCGCCAATTGTCCGTGAACAACCGTTCCACTTCAGGCATTGCCTCTTTCAGATAGGCATATCCCTTTAGGGGGAGCTCATTGGATTGCAGCTGGTACATCTTTCCCAGATAGTAGACGATGCCACCGTTCTCAGCGATCACTGGCCCCTTCGTTCCGATGTAGGTTGAAAGCCCGAAGGCCACTGGAAGGGTGTTGCCCGAGGCGATCATCACTATGATCCCTCGATTTTGGAGTTTACGAAGCGCTTCGATGCCATTGCCTTGGATGAGCCTTTGCGAATCCGTTATCGTCCCGTCTATNNTCAGGCAGGTCATGGTACCTTTCCAGCACCTTTGCCAGGATATCCCTGACAACATCCTCGACGAACTTCGGGTTTCTATGTGCGTTGATTACCACAGTTGCTTCGTCCGAGCGTTTCAATATCTCAAAAGTGGGCGATGAGAACGATTGTTCCAGGATGTCGATGAGATCGTTTGCCTCTACCTCGTTAAGGCCGGGGACCTCGATCATCAAGGTGGAGATATTGCGTTGATTGTGCGAAATAACGGGAAAATCGTCATTCATGATCACGTTCCCCTTGATGCTGTCACGGATGGTCTCCATCGCGCAAGGACATGCTGTCATTCCGATGGCCTGGGCGCCTATCATCTTCCTCATGCCCTTCCCTCGGTTGCCGCTCGCATTCGCCATCAGCTTGAACGGTTCCTTGCTCATTCTTCCGCTCGGTCCAGATCGGTCGAGGAAATAATCGGCGGTGATGTTCACTTCAGCATACGAGGCGTACTCGTGTCTGTCGAACAGCATTTGGCAGACGTTCCACGCCAAAACCTCCAGGCCGCTGACAGGCTTGCCAACGTTGGTTTCGAGGACCTCCGCGATCACCTCGAGGTTGCGGGACAGATGCGAACCTCGCTGTGTGGAGGGCAGGTCCACGAAGATGTCGATGACGCAGTTCAGGCAGGAATTGCCGAAGGCCCTTTGGACCGTGACCTGCTTTTTGACCTCCGTGACGCCCACCCGGGTGAGCTTGAAACCGTTCATTGACTTTCGACCCTGGACATCTGTCAATAATTCATCTCCCGAACCGGATTGAACGACCTCTTTTAAATCTCTAGGGAATTGACCATCTTTCTAGTAGATTATACGTTGGATGGTAGGCGCCTCCCCCACTTTCTATTTCGTCCATCAAGCCCTGGCCAGAACAACCATTATACGTCATCCTTCGATTAACCAACATGCTGTGCGGGGTGGACGAAGCGGGCCGTGGTCCCGTAATCGGCCCGATGGTCGTGGCCGCGGTCATGGTCGCCGATGACGGTCAACTTCGTTCCATGAGGGTGAAGGACTCGAAGCAGCTCAGCCCGGAGAAAAGAGAGGCCCTCGCCCAACGCATCCAGGAGATCGCCGAGGTCCGCATCGAGGTGGTCGGCCCGGCGGATATCGACGCCAACACCGATGGCCATTTGAATCGCTTCGAGGCGGAGGTGTTCGCTCGGTTGATCGAAACGCTTCGGGCGGAGGATGTGTTCGTGGACGCATGCGATGTGAACGAACGCCGCTTTGGGGGAATGATCATGCGCCACCTGAGCTACCGGCCGCGCTTGGTCTGCGAGCATAAAGCCGATTCCACATATCCTGTCGTCTCTGCGGCTTCCATCATCGCCAAGACCCGCCGGGACGCGATAGTGAGGGAGATCGANNGCTTTCTTGGAAAACTGGATAAAGGAGAAGGGTTGTCTCCCGCCATATACCCGCCGATCGTGGGCGACTGCGAAGAGAGCATATTCAGCGGCGAAGACGACGAAACTAGCAGATTGGGATGAGTGAAAAGATGGCGGCCAAGAAAGTTCTGGATGATGTGGTGACTCAATTCAATGCCAAGGTCGTTAGCGATGACACCTTCCGCAAGGAGCTAGCTGGCATAAAGAAGAGGGTGCAGATCGACCTCGGCCCAGAGCAGTACTATTTCGTCCTCGAGGACTGCAAGGTGGAAGGGGTTTGCGTAGGCTGCGTCGCCAATCCTGACATAACCATCATTTCTGATGAGGAGACCGTCCGCAAGCTCCACAGCAAGGAACTGAAGATAATGAAGGCTTGGGCATTGAAGAAGGTCAGGGTGAAGGGCTCGCTGGAAGACATCATGCGTTTGCGCAAATTCTTCTGAAGCGTACAAACCTTTATCTAAGGCCTCATTGTTAGGAGTTTTCCACAGCGGGGTGGGGTAGCCAGGACATCCCGTCGGGCTCATAACCCGGAGACCGGTCGTTCAAATCGACCCCCCGCTACTTCCCAATCAACTGCGNNATTGGCGCGCGTTCAGGTTCTGGTCATCGGCGGAGGGGCGGTCGGTGCAGGGATCCTACGGGACTTGGCATTGAGGGGGATGGACGCACTTCTATTGGAGCAAGGGGACTTCTGCAGTGGCGCCTCGGGTGGCAACCAAGGGATGCTGCACAGCGGGGCTCGTTACGCGGTGAAGGACCCAGTTTCTGCGAAGGAGTGCGCTAAGGAATCACACATCCTCCGTTCCATCGCTGGGCCTTTCATCGATGACTGCGGTGGCATGTTCGTCTCTCTTCCCGGCGACGATGAAGGTTATCCAGAGGCGTTCCTGAAAGGCTGCGGTAAGGCAGGGGTGGAGGTTGAATCACTCGAGATCAAGGAGGCGTTGTTGCGCGAACCTCGCCTGTCGAACAGGATACGATCTGCCATTGGAGTGAACGATGCGTCCATAGATCCATTCTCCTTGGCCTTGGGCAACATCGAATCTGCCCGCATCGCTGGCGCAAAGGCATTGAACTACCAACGTGTCGTCAGGATGAAACGCGGGAAGTCGACGGTGGAGGAGGTCCACTACCAGGACGCGTTCTCCGGCGAGATGAAACGGATCAAGCCGGAGATCGTGGTCAACGCTGCAGGAGCCTGGTCGGCCAAGGTCGCCTCCCTGGTCCAGGCGCAGGTCCCTCTCGCATTGGACAAGGGATCGATGGTCGTGGTGGACGGCCGCTATACCCACGGGCTGATCAACCGCTTGCGGATGCCATCGGATGGCGACATCATCGTTCCGAGCCATTCTACCACTATACTCGGGACGACATCGGAGGCCCCAGGAGGGGTTGATGGGGCCCGGGCATCGGTCGAAGAGGTCGAGAAGCTGCGGAAGGAATGCTCCGCGATGCTGCCGGGGCTGGAAAGCTGCCGGATGGTCAGGGCCTACGCGCGATTGCGCCCCCTGGTCGATAACGGCGAGAGGGGCAGGGATGCTTCGCGCTCGTTTTCAATCATCGAGCACAGCTCGTCCGGGTCGGAGAACATGATAAGCCTGGTGGGCGGCAAGCTGACAACCTACCGTCTGATGGCAGAGAAAGCGGTCGATGTTGTCTCCGAGCTACTGGGGGACAGGGCGCGTTGCAGAACGGCAAAGGAACCGCTTCTGGTTTCTTCAGGTGCAGTTACGGTGAGAACGATCCCGAATCGGTCATTGGAGCGGATGCGACGGAAGTACGGCCCGCGCCAGGCGGAGGTGGCGAGGCATTGCCAAACGCATCGGGGGGAAGAGAGGGTATGCGATTGCGAGGAGGTGCTCCGGGGCGAGATATCCTACTTTGCAGGGCATCCCGACGTGAGAACGCTCTCGGACATCATGCGCCGGACAAGGGCGGGAATGGGGTACTGCCAGTCGAGCCTCTGCGCTTTTAAAATACTATCTGCGGCCAGGAAAGAGAACTCCGATGAGAACTCCAGGAGGTTGCTCGAGGACTTCTTGGCGGAGAGGCGTAGAGGGATCGAACCGGTGCTGGAGGGAGAGCAGTTGCGGCAGGAGATATTCAGGTCCTATTTGCTGCAGGGTACCTATCGACTGGAACGGGAGGCGGCCGAATGAGGGAACTGCCTGCGGCCAAGGTGGATATTCTGGTGATAGGGCAAGGCGCCGCCGGCCTGTTGGCGGGGATCTCCCTGGGCAGAGATCATACGGTGGCAGTGGTCGGCGATCGAGCGAGCGCCACATCTTTGTCCACTGGCTGCATTTCGGTCATTAGCCAAGAGGCGGAGATCGACAGTGGGGGGAAGATCGACCTAGAGTCCATGGCCCATTCGGTGCATCCGTTCAGCGACATTATCGAACGAAGCGCAATGAGCTTGGAGGCCCTCCTGCCGGAGATGTCCCATCTCTTCTTCCGTGCCTTGGCCGACCAGGGATTGGAGATGTCCGATGATCTGTTCCATCATTATCCGCTATTGACGAATGTCGGAACAGAGTACGGCTGCTCATCAGCTCCGGTCCATACGATAAACGGCCAGCTCGATCGGATGGCTGGCTCAAAGCTCGCCGTCTTGGGAATCGCGGGCGGTCTGGACATGGATGCAGACCTTGTCCCGCTGCTCTTCGACAAGGAACGATGGCACGTCAGACTAAACCCTCACTGGGCCCGGATCAAGGCATTGAAGGGAAGGATGAATTGCAATCCTGGTGAGATCTCCGAAGTCTTCCGATCAGAGGAGGCTCTTGAGCAGCTTACCGATGTGATCAAGGATCTGGACGAGGAGAACGTCATGATACCACCTTTGTTCCCCCTCTCCAATTATTCG
>PMBU01000127.1:17590-38261 GCA_003153895.1 Methanomassiliicoccaceae archaeon
ACCGTCGTAAAATTGCTGATAAAGGACGATGTGGTCACTGGTGCGGTCCTGAGCTCCAGGACACGACGGAGAACGTATCATTTCAACTCAGTCATCGTCGCCACCGGGGATGTGATCGGTGGCGGTCTCGCAATCAAAGGCAGGGAGATCATCGACCCGCTCGGATCGTTCAAGGTTTCGACGTTCCCTTCTCGATCGAACCAGGCGGCCAGATCGGGCATGCCGGAAGCGATGGAGGAGACAGGGTATCTAGTTGGCAATGACATGCGTTTAATTTCAAAGGACAACACCCCCTTGCGCAACGCCTTCGGCGCGGGAGCAGCCTTGGCCGGTTTCTCCTTCCCCACTGGCGTCGGCCTCGGCGGTTCGCTACTCACTGCTTTCGTCGCTGCCAAGAGCGTGCAGGAGGTGAATTGATTGCCGACCCTGTACGATAACGCCTGTTTCAAGTGCGGCGCATGTCAGATCGCCTGCCCGGTGGTCGACCTCGAAGGGATTGACCATTTCTCCGGACCTCGCAGCCTGGCGATCGAGGCGGTCCGCTTCGGCGAGGAGATCTCGGCGACAAGGGAGGACATCATGCGATGCACCACCTGCTACCGGTGCGGCGAGGTCTGTCCAGCCCGCATTCCATTGCCGGAGAGGATCATCGATGTCAGGAGGCAGATTTTCCAGCAGGACCTGGCTTTGTCCGGGCATAGGAGGATAATGGATAACATCGATGCGTACGGTCGCTCCGTGGAACCTGGGCAGGAGCGATTCCATCCCCCCGATGGCAAGGGGAACGAAACGCTCTACTTCCCTGGCTGCATCGGCGAGTTGCGATTGACCGATATCCCGCAATCCGCGGTAAGCCTTCTCTCCAAGGTCGGAGGGATCACAACGCCCAGTGGATGGCTCTGTTGCGGAGCCCCCTTGGAGAAACTTGGCGACTGGGACCGGGTGAGGAGCCTGCGGGAGGGGAATATGAAGATATTCGAAGGGTTCCAGACGATCGTCACCAGCTGCCCCGGATGCCAGACCCATTTTGCCCAGCATTATTCTCTTCAGCCATTGCACACCATCGAATACCTTTACGAAAGCAAGCGTCCGCACGCTCGGCAAAGCACGAAATCGAAGAAACTGCGAGTGGCGTTGCACCAACCCTGTCACCTCGCCCGGACCATCGGTCCACATGTGATGGATTACGCCGCGGAGCTGCTCCAGAGCACTCCCGGGGTCCATCTAGTGGAAATGGCGGATGCCGACCGCTGCTGCGGTGGGGGCGGTGGAGTGGTCGCGGGCCATCCGGAGGTGGCTCTGCGCTTGGCACAGGCGAAGGTGCGCTCTGCCAAGGAAGCGAAGGCCGACCTATTGGTCGCTCCCTGTCCCTTCTGCGTCACCAACATCAGGCGTGCGGGCGGGGTCGAGGTGAAGGACCTTATCGTCTTCTTGGACGAAAGCTCTGCTAAGCGAATCTAATAAACCACAAATAGCAGCGTTTGTATTGAGAAAACCGTGACGACAGACAAAGCGATGTGCTTCTCATGCCTTTACCGGGACACACGCCCGGAGACAGGGACCGGTTTCGAGCTCATCTATTGCACCAAGAAGGACATGGTCGTAAGGCCGAAGGTCGCCTGCACGATCTACAACGTGGCAACCGAGCGGTCGAAAGAGGAGATGCGCAATTCCATCTACGGGACTTTCGACGAGGAAGAGGAAGGCTAATCAGATCCATTCCAGCAACCGTGCGTCCTCGTTCTTGCTGAGGTTCTTGATCTCGAACGGGATCCAATTCGGCGATGTTGGATAGCCACGCATGTTCCGAATGCGCATCATCTTGTTCAGGTCCTCATCGAAGCGCAGCTCGATAGTCCCATCGGCGATGGCCATCAGGTGGTTCACCGTGCGCTCGTCGTGGACGCCCTCATGGACAGCGACGATGGCAGTACCATATTGCGAGCGGATCCTTGAACATGTTATCTGGAAGAACTTCAACACCACGTTCGATTGGTTGTAGAGGAACAACGTGGAAAGGGAATGGAAGAATACCCGAACCCTCTTTCCGGTCTCCTCCGAGATCGCCGCGATATTGAACATTATTCCCTCTAGGTCCGAAATGGTCCGTACCCCGTCCACGTTGCTGGAGCGGTCCATGTTGCTGCCCAGAAGGCAGGAATGGTAATCGAGGAAGAAGATGCGCTTGCCGAGGAGCTCGTCCATCGGTAGGCCGAAAGTCTCCATCATCGCGATCACATCCGTTGGGGAGGTGTCCATGGCCACGAAGATGATGGCATCCTCCTTCTCGAGGTAGCCTTCGCTCAGGGCGATACAGAACTCCAACATGCCGATGCCGGGACTGCCGATCATGAGCACCGCGGATTGGTCTGGCAAAGAGACTTGCATGCTTTGTCACCTCACACTATCGGCGTGAGCCTAATGCCCCCGCCCGATTCCGTTTCCTTCATCTGCATCGCGTTCAGCTCGGTGTAAGGCTCCTCACCGCAGAGCACCACCGTTCCAACGATCCGCTCCACCCGGAGCCTGACCGTCGCGAGGTCAACTAGTCGCTGGCTCGAGGCCGACGAGGGAGAAACGATGCCGACGAATATCGACTTGTTCCGGCGGACCATGGCCATATGCTCGATGAGTTGCTCCATTACCTGGTTCCCATAGATCGATTCCAGGGTATCGAAGCCCAAGAGGGATAGGGAAGGCGAATCAGTTCCCTGCAGATGATAGGCAAGCGTCTGCCACTTGAAGTCCGAGGAGGCATCCGAGCCCTCCAAAGGAATGACATATTGAGCGTTGGCCATGCCGCTGACATGCTCCCCCACCCTGACGCACTTATCGAACGTTTCCTTCTGCAGGTTCGTCGTAACCCGAGTGCGAACGTTCTCGCCGCTCGCTTTGCGCAGCGGCACCCAGATGACACCGCGGTTAAGAGATGCGAAATTGGAAACCAGTGAGTTCTCGAGGGCACCGGCGACTGATATCGGCACCCCGGAGCCGAGCTCGATCAGGACCACGGACCCGGGCTCGAAGCCGCCCATTATCATGTCATCCAGGTCCTTGATGCCAGTTGAGAGCCTATGATTGGAGTCGGGGACTGGCCTCCAGGGCTTCTCGGAAACGAAAGGCCTCTCCCACCAATATCCGAAGCTTTGCAACCGGCCGCCTTTCAGCGTGCATAGGTACTTCGGCTGTTGGATCTCGCAACCCCGCAGCTTGAGGATCTCGATCTCCCGCATCCTTCGGCCGTTGTGCTCCATCATGCCGATTCGAACGACGCCATCGCCCAGGTAGTCGAGCAGTTGCTCGGGGCTCTCCAATATGCAGAGCACATTTGCGCCGTACTCCTCGACCAGGTCCTTCTGGATCGCGCAAATGAGCTTGACGCACGGGATGCCGTTCCTTTCGGCGAGGGCATCGAGGGAATCGATGACCAGGAGCGTCCTCTCTGGTAGGCGCGCCTCGACCATTTTATAGAGATTCTCGATCTCGCTGACGTCCTTCCCGATGCTGACGGACATTCGGTCCTTGCCACTGCTCGGTCTGTTCGGGGCCAGCCCTTTCAACTTGCATAATCCCTGCCGAGGCTGCCATTTCGCGCCTGGCACACCCTTCTTGTCACCGTTGGTCTTTTGGAAGACATCCATCTTCTCCTTGAGCCAAGGGAATTGTAGGAATAGGGATTCATCAGAAACCCGGGTGGGGAAATAGTAGCTTTTCTCGATAGCGGCAAGGTCCTCGATTATCTGCAACGCGAACGTCGTCTTGCCAGCGCCGGCGTTCCCTCGTAGTATGAGCGAATGCCCGCCTGGATTCGAGAAGAATCGATAGACCTCTTGAGGAATGCGAATTCCCGTTTCCTGGATCATCTGGAGTCACCCTGCCGTTTTCCTGTTGGAATCATTTCAGAATGCCGTTTAAAACCTTTGGGGTTGGTTCGCAAGAATGATTCCTTTTAGCATGAAGATCAACTGCGCCGCTGGTATTCCTAGATTCAGGCACCAACGTTTAATTACGAAGAACAGGAATCTCTGCCCGGAGGCCATTGATTTGAAGGCGGTCGTACTGGCAGCGGGTGAGGGAACGCGCTTGCGTCCTTTCACCAATTCCCGGCCAAAGGTGATGATCCCGGTGGCGAACCGTCCCATCCTGCAACATGTGCTCGAGGGTCTGGTCAAGGCGGGCATCAAGGACGTCGTCCTAGTGGTCGGCTACAAGAAAGAGCGCATCATGTCCCACTTTGGTGACGGAAAGGCGATTGGAGCCAACATACAGTATGTCGTCCAGGATCGCCAGCTGGGGACGGCGCACGCGCTTCACGTGGCCAAACCAGCGGTTGACGGCGACTTCCTCGTCATCGCGGGGGACAACCTCATTGACGTTCAGACGGTCCAGGACCTTCTAAAGAACAAAGGAGGTAACGCGGTCGTTGTCACATCATCGGACATCCCATCGAAGTATGGTGTGGTGAGGACGGAAGGGGACCAAGTGATCAGTATCGTCGAGAAGCCGAGCAGCAAGATCAGCAACATTATTTCGACGGGCATGTACCGCTTCACACCGAGCATTTTCAAACTCATTGATGAAGGGATCTCTCAAGGGGAGAGCACGATGACCGACATCCTTCAAAGGAATCTGCCCAAGGTGCCGTTGCAGGCCGTGCGGACTTCCGGACGATGGATGGACGCGGTCTATCCCTGGGACCTGATCCGTTTGAACGCAGCGGCTATGGACTTCCAAGGCCAGCAGCTCGTGGGTTCGGCGGAGAAGGGCGCCGTCCTAAAAGGAGACGTATCGGTCGGAACTGGAACCAAGATCCGATCTGGGTGCTATATCGAAGGTCCGGTAATGATCGGCGAGGGATGCGATATCGGGCCACAGGTGACGATAATGCCCTCTACCAGCATAGGTGATGGCGTCGCGATCGGTCCCTATTCATACATAGAGGAAAGCCTGATTGGTGACAGCGTTAGCCTGTCCTCTCACTCCCATCTATCTCATTGCGTGTTCGATGAAGGGATAACCAGCGGTCCGGGACTGCAATGTCCGGCCGAGGCGGCGGTAACGCGCGTCGACCAGGAGTTCTTCAACATCAAGAAGATCGGAGCATTGGTCGGGGAGAGTTCAGTCATCGGAGCCGGTGTTGTCATCGAGCCCGGTTGCATCGTCGGCGCGGGATGCAGGATTTCCAGCCATGCGAGGGTCTCAGGAACCTTGGACAACAGGAGCATCGTGGTCTAATGTGCGGCATCGTTGGATATACCGGGACAAGGCAGGCCGTCGATGTCCTGCTCGATTCGTTGAAGAAATTGGAGTATCGAGGTTATGATTCAGCTGGCGTCGCGATAGTAGATCAGAGCATCCAGCTGCATAAGGACAAGGGCGTGATCGCCAACATGGAGTCGACCTTACCCAGATTCACTGGTGGCGTCGGGGTCGCTCATACTCGTTGGGCCACTTGCGGAAGGCCGTCGAAGGAGAACGCCCACCCCTTCATCGACTGTAGTGGGAATCTCGCGTTGGTCCATAACGGTATCATCGAGAATTACATGGAATTGAAAAGGCAGCTAATTGCCGAAGGGCACAAGTTCACCTCGGACACCGATACCGAGATACTGGTGCATTTGATCGAGCGCCACTATACTGGCGATGCCCTTGAGGCGTTGAACCAGGCTCTCAAGGAGGTGAAGGGGACCTATGCCCTCGTCCTGGTGCAAAAGGGTTCCGATCATATCTATGCGGCGAGGCGCGAGAACCCATTGGTCATTGGACTGGGGGTAGGAGAGAACTTCATCGCTTCCGATGTGACCGCGCTACTGGACTACACTAACAAGGTCATCTATGTGATGGACGGGGAGGTGGTGGACCTCTCGCCTTCCAAGGTGACGATCTACGATTCGAACGGCAGCGTGGTGAACCGTAAGCCAGAGGTGATCACCTGGTCGGCGGAGGATGCGCAGAAAGGTGGGTTCGAGCATTTCATGCTCAAGGAGATATTCGAGGTCCCGTCCGCCATCCACAATACGCTCCTGGGCAACCTCGACGGTGTGGAGGACGGAACGTTCCTCACGAACGTCGATTTCAATTCGGTGAAGATCGTGGCCTGCGGCACATCTCATCATGCTGCCATGGTCGGAAGGTACCTCATCGAGAGGTTGGCCAAGCTCCCTGTCTCGGCGGAATTGGCATCCGAGTACCGCTATGGCGAGAAGGCCAAGGAATGCCCTCTGGTGATCCTCATCACCCAGAGCGGCGAGACAGCGGACACCCTGGCCGCAGCCAGGGAAGCGAAGCGTCGAGGCTGCCGCACCTTGGCGATAACCAATGTGGTCGGCAGTACCATCACCCGGGAGGTCGACGAGGTTTTCTATACACGCGCCGGCCCGGAGATCGGGGTCGCGGCCACCAAGACGTTCATCGCCCAATTGATCGCGCTCTACCTGATAGCGATGCGCCTCGGCTATGCCAAGAAGAGCATGAGCCACGACTCCCTTCGAACGATGCGCAACGAGATGATGTCCCTGCCCCAAGTGGTCCGCCGGGTATTGGACAACGCCGATCAGGTGGAGCAGGCGACGGATATGCTGGTGAGCGCCCGCGATGTCTTCTTCCTGGGGAGGAACATCAACTACCCGGTAATGCTGGAGGGCGCTCTCAAGCTCAAAGAGATATCATATATCCACGCTGAGGGCTATGCGGCCGGGGAGATGAAGCATGGGCCATTGGCGCTGATCGACGCCTCGACGCCCATCGTTGCCACAGTGGTCAGGGATCAAACCTACGAGAAGATGCTCTCCAACATCTCCGAGGTGCAGGCAAGGGAGGGGTTGGTCCTAGCGATCGGCGGAGAAGGCGACGCCGAACTGGAGCAGGTGGCGCACAAGGTGCTCTACGTTCCGGGTGTGCCGGCCCTCTACTCCCCCGTCCCGATCTCCGTACTCCTTCAGCTGCTCGCCTACTATACTGCCAAGAGGAAGGGATGCTCCATCGACAAGCCGAAGAACCTGGCGAAGAGCGTCACGGTGGACTGATCACTCCAGCCTTTCCGGGCACATATCCCTTCGGGAGCAAGAATGGCATTTGCCTGGGCGGTGGTGATTGCGATGCACATCCTCGGTGACCTTCAGGCGGCGCATCTCCTTCAATTTGCCGAGTAATAGCGAACGCATTTCGGCATCGAACTCGACCTCGTGCTCCATGTCGCCATAGCGCAGGATGCCATGGCTTACCTTGTTGCCTTCCTCTTCGAGCAAAAGGCAGTAGGCGGCGACTTGCAGGACATGAGAGAACAGCGGACCCTTTGGCTTGCGCCCGCTCTTGACCTCCACCGGGATGATCTCGCCCCCTCGCTCGAGAATGTAGTCCGGTCGGCCCGTCAAACCAAACCTCTCTGACCTCAGCAGTCGGGAGGTCTGCCTCCCGACATAGCGAATGTCGCCTTCGATCGCGACCTCCTCCCGCTTTCTTTTCGCCCTGAGGCTGGATGCCAATGAGCGGTACATGGCGAACGATGCGACGATGAGGAGAACCAAAGCGCCCACCTCCATCAGCAGCGCAACATCGGGGTTGAACTGCATCACAGTGACGGCGTTGAGCGCGATTATCATAGCGACGATGGCGAACCCGACGACGATCTGCTCATAGCTGGCGCTTTTCTTCTTGTCCTTGATCGAAGCGGAGCGGAAGAGCAGGAATATCGCCGCTACGATCCAGATGATCGCCAATACCGCTAGGATAGCGCTTACCACCGCCGCATCAACGAACCCAAGGAGGCTCAGACCTAGTAAGCCGAGCACCGTTGCCACGGTCGAGAAGATCAGGATCAATCTATCCCAGGACTGGGCCTTCTTCTCCTCTTCTAGGATGTTGCTAAGGTTGTTAGAGACGATCTCGTGTTGGACTTCCCCCTGTTCAAGGACGTCGGAGGTCACCTCCGTCTGCAAGCTGAGCCACCAACTGAGCGGGCAATAGCCAAAACGCTCTAGGTCACTGGCCGAGATAGTCTCTCCCTGCATGAAAACCAATCGCTGTTGATGGCTATAATCATTGAGTCATGGTTAGAGGCTTCTTGCAATCGGCCTTCAGTACCGTGCAATCCATATGCATCAGCGAAGAGTCCGTAATGTAGATCCCCTCAGGGTTCTCCGCCTCATCTACGAAGCCGAACCAATAGACCACGAGGCCTTCGCCGAAGAGCTCGGTATACGGTTCCAGCTGCCTCTTGACGTTCTTGTTGATCTCCACCTTGTCCCCGAACGACGCCTTCGACTCGATCCAATTTATTTCCCATCCATTCACTCTGATCGGTTCGTCCAGTAGGCAGTCAGGTGTCTTGGGGAATTCGCCGCGCAGGTCCTTCTCGGTTCGGTATGTCAGGGACTTAGACTTCAGCCAAGTCTCCAATTGGCTTTCGCCCCACAACCCTCGTTTGTACTGCACCTCGTTCGCCCATGGAGAATAGATGCAATCCTCGCGAGTTATATCCACTATGTCCTTCCTGACCCTTGGGTCCGAGATGATTTCTGGGTTGCGGACATAGTTCCAGAACTGCTTCTTAGAGCAGCCATTTGCCTGGAAGATCATCAGCCCGGTGAGGATGGGCGGGAACTCGTATTTCTCCGAAATAGAGAGCATGCTCCTCCCGCTTTTCCACTCTTTATAGATGCTCTCTGCGTGGCGTTGAACCCGATAAAATTTCTTGGTGGTCTCGCGGACTGTCTTTTGCGTATAAATGACCACTAAAAGCTCTTCATCAAGGCAAAGCTCCTTGGCCAACGTCTTGACGTCCGAAGGTGTTTTCAATCGATCGTATATGTGTTTGAAATCGTGATACTTCATCTATTCACTCTGTTGGGGCGTTGTAGTCCGCATTTGGTATAAGTAGATATCGAATGACCGGACGTTTTTTTCGTCAACTGGATACGTCGATCGTTCCAGACTGCGATGGATCCATTAGGCGGCCATCGATAACTCGGGCGTGAAGCGAATATCCTGCTGAGCCAGGCTTATCTGGGTTGCAGAGCGTTATATACCGGGAATACGATTCAATCCCTAGCGGCAACAATCCGCTAGATTCGGAGGATGGGAGCAATGGAGCAACAATTAGATTCAATGAATTTGTCTTTTCTAGCCAAGAGCGTGGCCCCGCCTTGGCTGCCAGCACCGGTTGCTGAGGCTCGCAAGATCGCTTGGTGGGCGCAGTGGCTGATGCTTCTCATAGGTCTGGCCTATGTGATTAGTGGAATAGTGAACATGATCTTTAATAGCTTCATCTTTGGAAGCTATAGCCTTGCGGCCGGGATTATCAATTTACTGTTGGTCTTCGTGATGAAGACCACTTTCTTTGATGCGGTAGACCTAGGAAAATTCAAGGACGCCGCTGACAAGCTGCTAATCTGGATGATCCTCGGTCTGTTATTCGGAGTGCTCGGAGGAATTTTGCTCTTGATCGCTTATCTGAGGATCAGGAACGTTTTCCAGCCGAACTATCAACCGTACCCGACCGGCCAATATCAGGTCGGCCAGGCGCAGGCGCCACCCCAACAGTATCAGGCTCCGCCGCAACCAGCAGCCCAGCCAGCACCGGTGCCACCAGCCCCGGCCGAAGCGCAAGCAGCGCCGCCACATGAGGCTCACAAGGCGGAGATGGTGAAATGCAAGAAGTGCGGAGTTCAGTACCCTGCCTTCATGCGGACCTGCCCCAACTGCAACGAACCGCGCTAGAAACCCCTTCCATTGTTCTATATTTTTAAGTGTCATCACGCAAGCTAGCTTTCTGAATGTCGAATAGGACTCGTCCGTGATAGCGGATCAACTTGATGCGATGATACGGTATCTTCGCATCTTTGGTGACGAAGAAGGAGTGCTCCAGTTCTACGAGGTCTTTACCTGAAATAGACATCTCATCCCCGGGCGCCCCGCGATGGACGTAGGTGATCCATGCGTCGGCAAGTTCCTCTCCTGGCTTCCAACGCAGTTCGTTGAGCACCTCACGAGGNNTCTCAACTAGCTTCTGATGGCGAATCATCATCATTCCGATTTACATCGGACCGAAAATTTATTCCAGCCTATTGCCCATAACATCAGCCGATGAGCCCAGATATTGTTCGCCTTGGCAGCTCCAGTTCCAGTACCCGGCCGGTCATCAAAGTTGTCGGCGTCGGTGGAGCAGGCTGCAATATCGTGTCCGACTCGAACTATGATGCGATCGCTGTCTGCAAGAGCGAGGAATCGGGCAGCCCGGTCCGCATCGCGAAGAAATGCGTGCTTACGAGGGACCATATCAGGCTCTTCAAGACCACCTCGCCCCAGATGTTCACGACGATCGGAGGAACGTTGAAGAGCGGTCTATTCAGCGCGATCGGGGAAGCGGACCTGATGTTCCTTTTCACCGGCCTCGGTGGAGAGACAGGGAGCAGCGTGACCCCTGCTTTGGCCAACATCGCGCGCAAGCATTGCAAGCTGGTCGTCGTCTCTGCGGCGATGCCTTTCAGCGTAGAGGGTGGGGAGAGGCGCCATTTCGCCAACACCTCGATGGACCGGGTGATGGAGCACTCTGACATCGTGATCTCCTACCAGAACGACTCGTTGCTGAAGATCGCGCCCAATCTGCCGTTGAGGAAGGCGTTCACGGCCATGGACATGATCATGATGGCCCCGGTGATAGAGCTCGCTTCCACCCTCACCGTGGAGGATCTGGTGCATGTCCGTTCCGACTTCTCTTCCTGCAAGCACGTCCGATGCGGCATCGGGGTATGCGGTGGCGTCGATCGGGAATTGAGGGCGGTGTCCGAAGCATTCACCTCACCATGGTTCGATTTCGATCTTCGGAGCGTCCGGACGGCGTTGATGGTGGTCTCGGCGGAGGAGGCGGACAGCAGCATGGTGGATAAGATGGCCAAGGACGTGGCCTTCCGCGTCCCCAATGCCAGAGTGCGCTACACCTCGCGCGAGGACAAGGAATTGAAGGGAAAGGTCAAGGTCGTCTTGCTTCTTGGGTTCGGGTTGCCCAAGCCGTGATCATTCCTCATCAGCGAGTTCGGAAGGGGCCCCGGCCAACTTAACGAGCGCCATCGCCTCCATGAAATGCAGCTTCCCCGGAAGGATCAAGGTATGGAGGGGACCACCCACATCCGAGCCCAGTATCTTCTCGGGATAGCCAGCGACCAGCTTCTCGGTCTTCGATCCGATCCTGGCGGCGGCGCAAATGACCGTTTCATGAGCGATCAGTCCTCCTCCGATCCTTTGTTCCGCCTCGAGCAGCCAACGGACTCCGTCCGCGGCGGTCATATACCGTTTGATGTCATCTTGGATGTCGAGCAGCACTAGGGAATGCAATCCCCGTCTCTTGTTCTCCAATATATTCTCATAAGGGCTGGTCGGCTGGAAATGCTCCTCTTGGAAGGGCAATGTTATCGTCCGCCCGAACTTGTAAGGCTGCAATCCGAAGGAGGATGCGCAGGCCGTGAATATCGATACGCCATGGATAAGCCTCGTTGGGATCTTCTCTTCCATCGCTCGCAGGCGGATGTCCAAGTGCGTCGTCGCTGCCATCGTGTCCCCGGCGCAGACGAATGCGACCCTCATGGTCTTCGCCGCGTCGATGACCTCCTCCCCCTCTTCCACCGCAGTCCGGTCAAGGAGCCGGACCTCTTTGCCAATCAAGCGCTCCAACCCTCCCACGTCCGAATCGATGAGCTTGGACGTGTAGAATTCCCCATAGATCCGATCACAGGACTTCAGCTCCTCCAAAGCCCTCAGGCTCATGTCGTTCGCACCGCCTAGTCCTAAACCCACAAATATCAATTCAGCCATGCAACCACCGTGCGTTCCTTGGCATTGAAGGTACCAAAAGAGAAGGGAGAAGCGGTCCGTAAAATACTTTTGGAGAAGGATTTCCTGGACATCTCTTTGAAGGTGGGCAGGACAGAGAAGTATCTCCTATTCCCGGTTCTCAGCGAGGACGCCAAGGACATAGGCGGCGAGCTGGTGGAGGACGATTTCGAGGAGCGCGAGCTGGCCGAGACCGATTATCGTTCATTGGCGCAAGTCCCCGAAGAACTAAAAGAGTTACTTCCAACATCATTCGACGTCATCGGCGACGTGGGGATCGTGAAGCTCCCAGAGGCTCTCCTGCCATATGCCAAGCAGATCGGCGAGGCCCTGAGGAAGGTCACCCCCCGGTTGAGGACCGTCGCCATGGACAAAGGAGTGAAGGGCGAGCTGAGGGTGCGGGAGCTCGAGGTGATCGCCGGGGAGGCATCGACCGAGACGACGCATCTGGAATATGGCATCAAGTTCCTGGTCGACCCGGCGAAGGTCTACTTCAATCCCCGGCTGGCGAACGAGCGCAGACGGATCGCATCCTTGGTGAGGCAGGGCGAAGTCGTGGTCGACATGTTCGCTGGCGTCGGTCCGTTCAGCATCATGATCGCCCGGCATGCCCTCCCCAGCCTTGTCGTGGCGGTAGATCTCAACCCTGATGCGGTGGAATATCTGAAGCGCAACATCGAGCTCAATAAGGCTAACCGCGTGGTGCCGCATGAGGGCGATGCCCGACAGGTCGTCTTCGACGTCCCTTGCGCGGACCGGATAATAATGAACCTTCCGCATAGCGCCATCGATTTCTTCCATGACGCCCTGACCCGTTTGAAGTTGCAGGGGACCATTCACTTCTATCATATCTGCGAGCGCGACCAGGCTGGACAGGTGGTAAAGGACCTCATCGCCGACGCAAAAGGGATGGGCGTTATTCTGAAGGCCAAGCGCATCGAGGAGCTGAAGACCTACTCCCCATCGATGAGCGTCTTCTCAGTTGACTTTGTCCTTGTCGATTGGTGCTAGAGTGATGCCTTTCTGCCCCTGGTAGTTGCCGCTGCGCTTCTCATAGGTCATCTCCACCTTGGAATGCATGGTCTCGAAGCACATCTGCACGAAGCGGCAGCCAATGGGGATCTCCACCTCTTTGGAGGAGAGGTTCGAGCCCATGAACGTAAGCGTGCCATGGAATCCTGCATCTATCTTGCCGAGCCCGACGATCAGACCCTTCCTTATCCAGGAGGTCCGGGTCCACAGCTGTGCCGCCACATCATCCGGCAGTTCGACGTATTCGATGGTGGAGACGTAGAACATCGCTTTGGGCGGGACCTTAGCAACCCCCTCCTTGACCACGATTCCGAGTTCGGGTAACGAAAGCTCCGCCACCCGCAGGTCATATCCGTTGGGCGTCAGGCTCTCGGGGACGAAGTCTCGGATTCCAAGTTTCCCTTCCTTCATGCACGCGAGGATCTCGTGGTCAGGCAGGATGCACATGCTCGGTCTAATGGCATATCGGCATTTATAATTGGACAAGGGCGGGATTAACCCTACGAAAAAATCAATGCACAAATGAATAAATACTATTGGTAAAATATCCCTATGCAGTTGGATGATACATCCAACTAAACTGGAAAAGGGGCAGAATTTGATATGAAGCTCATTGTAACAACTCTGATGTGCCTATTATTGCTGGCGCCGTTGGCGGCGATGCCTGGCGTTTCCGCGGTTAGCAGCACGACGACAGCCGTATTGATCGATTTCGGTGACGGGCAGGTCGTCTGGTCGGATATAACCATAAGTCCAGCAATGAACGCTCTGAATCTCACTGAGCTGACCGCACAGGAACATGGTCTTGCTATGGAAGTGGCGTTTGGTTTTGTCAGCACAATTAACGGCCTCGGCTATAATGCAGCCACAGGTCAGTATTGGAACTTCTGGCTTTGGAACTCCACCACCATGACTTGGGATTGGTCCATGGTCGGTGCCGCAACCGTCGATGCGGGGAATGTCACTGCCATTGCTTGGAGCTACGCCGCCTCGGCCAATCCGATAAGTTTCGCTCCTCCACATATCCCATTGGCCACCCCAGATCACAGATATCCATGGTCAAGCTCCAGACACGACAATTCGAATACCGGAAGCCAGCCAGCTTTTGCACCGAACAATCTCACGTTGAAATGGGCAATGGATCTGGCGAATGGAGCGATTGATACACCAATAATCGTCGCTAATGGCTTTGAATACGTGATCACCGGCGGCAAGATGAATCTGACAACTTATGGATATGATACAAATTCCTCGATCTTCTGCCTGAACTCTACCGGAGGAACGGTCTGGCATGCAGAAATCGGCAAGGGTTACCAGGTCGGCGCGCCGTTAGTCTATGCTGGCATGGTCATTGTGCCCTCTGCCAATGGCATAGTCTACGCCTTTGATGCCCTGACCGGTGCAGATCTGTGGTCATTCGATACCCATTCCGCAGGATCCTACGGAGTAACATCTTCGCCCATCGCTTATCTTGGTCAGATAATCGTGGCGACAGGGAATGGAAAGGTCTTCTCCCTTAACGAGAATGGAACCCAATCCTGGAATAGAACGGTTGCATCGGTCATCTATTCCTCTTCGCCCGCGACCGCTAACCGTGTGATATACATCGGCGCGGATGACGGCAAGCTTCATGCTCTTGCGGCTAACGGATCATCTGAACTATGGTCCGCATCGATCGGCAGCAAGGTCCGCGGCTCTCCGATTTTGACGGAGGACTCGATCGTTGTCACATACGTCAACAATTCGCCAGCGGGAGGAGGGTTGGCGGCAATAGGGTATAACGGTATCGTGAAGTGGCAGACCAATACTAGCGCTTCGCCGGCTTCGGCAGCAATGACATCTATTGGCTTCGCATCGATCACACCGAGCGGCGTAACGATGGTCAGCTTCAATGGAACTCTGCTATGGAACACTTCCTTGGGAACAGGTTTCCCGGGTGCGGCTCCTTCGGCGGTGAACGGCTCGATATATATGGTAACGAATGAGGCGAGCAGCCGTCTGATCGCCTTGAGCAATTTCGGTGAGGTCTATTGGCAGCAGGTTCTAAGCCCATCCCAATATGCTCTTAGTGCCCCGGCCATCAGTGACGGCATCCTTTATGTTTCGTCGGATAACGGAAAAGTGTATGCTTTCAACTTGAACAAAGTGGCGCCTCCGACGGCGGCCTTTGACAGCACGACATCCGGCATGGTCACAACCTTGGAGGCAAGTGCAACAACCACTGGAAGCCTGTTCCATTTCACCTGGAACTTCGGCGACGGAAATACCAGCACAGGCCGATCGGTCAGCCATACCTATGCCAAGGCAGGTAACTACTCGGTCACTCTGACAATATCAAGTCCATCCGGTGCCTCAAGCACCACTTCGAGACACATTGAAGTCGCCGAGGCTCCAAGCAACGACTACACCGCCTTGATAGTGGTTGGTGTAGTGGTTGTGGCATTGGTTGTCGTGGCTGCGGCCGTGATGATGCGGAGGAAAAAGTAAGGGGAACTGGAATGAAGCTCACGCCCAAGGATGTTGTACTGGCCATCATCGCGGTGGTCATCGTTGCGGTCATCGTGATATTCGGATTCCCCAGCCAGGGTCAAACTGGCAGCACGGTGACGGCGACCCTAACCATCGATTTCGCCGAGTCGCAGGCTCCCGCATATCCTGGGAACCTGACGACTTGGTCCAAGGTCGATGGCTCATGGACGATCGCCTCTGTGCCCAATGCCGGGCACAGCATTTGGGTCTTCGAGAACATCACCAGCGTATCAAATTGCTATGGTCAGTTGGTGGCAGCATCTAATCTGGGTCACTTCGCAATGCACGTCCAGAATCAGACACTGGGGACGTTTGTGGATAACATCGCCGGGATCCAAAATGAGGACCCAGGTGCGGGTTGGCAGTACTATATCAATGGGGTCTATGCGAATCGGGCCTGCAACCTGAACGCCATCAGCAATGGATACGATGTCCGCTGGATATTCCAGCTAGACCCATTCCTTCCGGGGGCGTAATGCCTCTACTTTTCCCCTACCAGGATAAGGACTCCAGGATACATCGTCTGGACGCAAGACCAAAGATAGTCTTCGTCCTTTCCTTGTTCCTGCTCTCGATCCTTATCTCTGATATCCTCTATCTGGCCATCCTCTTCATCATCGTGATGCTGGTGGTCGCGGCCTCGAAGGTGCTCCGTTCCACCCTGGGATTGATGAAATATACTGTTTACGTGGCGCTATTCGTTTTCGCCTTCAGCATATTGGTCCCGCAAGGAAGTAACGTGATCCTCAACCTTGGCTTGATCCGGGTAACATCCGAATCGCTGTTATTCGCGACCAGCATGTGCTTCCGCCTCTTCCTGGCAATTGGAGCTTTCTCCATTCTGACATTCACGGTCCACCCTGACAAGTTGTTGCAGATACTCTCGAAGTTCGGCTTCAAATCGATGACCGGTTTGTCGATCGCCACTCGGATGTACCCTACCATCGCAGCTGATTCGGGCAGCATCGAGGATGCGATGAAGGCCAGAGGCGTGGAGTTCGATGAAGGCAACGTCATTAAAAAGGCCAAGGCGAGGGCACCGGTCATGATGCCGTTGCTGCTGAACTCGATGGACCGTTCTATGGAGATCGCCGAGGCGATGGAGGCTAGAGGCTTCGGAGCAGGTAAAAGGACTCAGTATTTCGATACTCCTTTGTCGCTCCGTGACAAATCGATGATAGTCATCTTCCTTGCAGCCGTCCCATTTGGCGTGGCGATGTACGTGCTCGGTCATGGCAATACGGATTATATCGCTGGTGCACCGTTCTCAATCGGCAATATTGATATTCTAATCGCTACCGTCGAAGCCTTGTTCTTCGCACCAATTCTGATAGGAGGGAGCAGATGATCGAGATGGATCATTTCTCCTTCACTTATGGAGGAGCCACCAATCCGGTCCTCAAGGACGTGAGCTTCAACGTCAAGGAGGGGGAATTTGTTATTGTCGTTGGCCTCTCAGGTTCGGGGAAGTCTACCCTTTGTCGCGCGCTGAACGGCCTCATCCCGCATTTCTATGGTGGGAGCGTCACAGGAACCGTCACCGTGGACGGACAGGATACCAGAACCTCATCCACCGCGAAACTCGCAAGCACTATCGGAATGGTTTTCCAGGATCCGGAGAACCAGTTGGTGATGACCAACGTCGAGAACGAAATGGCATTCGGTATGGAGAACCTCGCTTTGGCCAAGAAGGACATGACCGAACGGGTCGATTACTATTCACGGTATTTCGACATAGAGCGCTTCTTCAAAAGGTTCATTCCGGAGCTATCGGGCGGGGAGAAGCAGAAGGTCGCACTGGCATCGGTTCTCGCCATGAAGCCCAAATACATCGTCTTGGATGAGCCGACGTCGCAACTCGATGAGGAAACGGCAGCATTGTTCCTGGACTTCCTTCATCAGCTCAATCGGGAGCAGGGAGTGGCTATCGTTCTGATCGAGCATCGCTTGGAACGTTGTCTGCGCTTCGCTAAGCGCATCGCATTCATGGAAGAGGGCCGCATTGTGGCCGATGGGACACCCGAGGCAGTCCTGCCCCTTTTGAAAAGCAAGGGACTGATAGCGGATTTCAGCCGTCAAGTGAATGAGGATGGGCACAGCTCCATTATACTCTCTGCGCGGAACCTTTCCTTCGCTTATGGCCAGACACCGATATTGCAGAATCTCATGCTGGACGTGATGGGCAACGAGGTGGTCGCTATTGTTGGGGCAAACGGATGCGGAAAATCCACGTTGCTGAGACACCTCAATGGTTTGCTGAGGCCAAAGCAGGGCAGCGTCGAATTGTTCGGAAAGGACATCGCCAAGTCGACCACCGCTTCCATGGCCAGGGAGATAGGGTATCTGGGACAGAATCCGAACAACTATCTGTTCGAGGAAACTCTCCAGAAGGAGCTGGAATTCACTCTAAGGAATCTCAAGATCGCCAAGGAGGAATGGTCCGAGAGAATGGACTGGGCTCTCGAAGTCCTCGACTTGGAGCGATTCCGTCATACGTTCCCCCGCGACCTGAGCTGTGGACAAAGGGAAAGAGCGGCGCTGGCATCGGTCATCGTCGGTAAGCCAAAGATATTGATCCTGGATGAGCCGACCCGGGGGATGGATTACTGGAACAAAGCGAAGCTCGCGGCTATCCTGGAATCGCTAAAGGAACAAGGTATGACAACGATCCTAGTGACCCATGACTACCGGTTCGTAGCCGAGCATGCCAACCGAGTGCTGCTGCTGAGCGATGGCCGGTTGAGCGATCTACCAATCGAGAAGGTGATCCTTCTTGCGAAGGACGCGATCTGCGTCGAGGCTTGATATGAGGATCAAACTGAGCCTAATAATGACACTCGCCTCGGTTGCGCTTGGTGGGGTGACCCTCGCCATGGCGTTCTTCGCAGCCTCGCTCCTCTCACAATATGCCGCATTCCTATCATTCTTGCTCCTCTTGTTCATCCTGGGAATAATCTTCGCCAAGTTCGAGGAGTCCCAGATCAGTTCCAAAGAAGTCGCCTTGATCGGGATATTGGCGGCCATCACCGCTGCGTCGAGGATCCCATTCGCAGCTCTTCCGAACATCAAACCATGCACGTTCCTTATCATCGTTACTGGTCTGGTCTTCGGGGCGCTGGCAGGTGCGATGGTGGGATCGATCACCGCTGCCGTCTCCAACCTTTTCTTCGGCCAGGGGCCGTGGACGCCCTGGGAGATGGTCGCCTGGAGCATGGTCGGGATCGTCGCTGGCTACATAGGGAAGAGGTATCCAAACTATGGAGTGCGGGACATTATACTACTGGGCATAGTGCTGGGAATGGCCTACAACACCCTGATGGACTTCAGCAGCTGGATCGTGTTCTATCGAGCCGATCCGGACTTCCTAATTACCACGTTCGGTGCTGGATTGCCGTTCGGGGCGCTGCATATACTGGGCAATGTCGTCTTCGCGGTGATACTCGGGAAGCCGGTCCTGGCGCTCTTCAAGCGTTTCCAGCAACGCTTTCACGTCACATACGATGCCGACAGGCCGGCGCGGGCACCTGATGCTTGATTCATGATGATTCTTAAATGAAAAAGTATAGGTGGAAGGAATCTGGTCATCGACATGACATGATGTCCGTGGTAATCCAATGAACCAAATGAGCGCGGTCGTTATCGCCGGGGAGCCTAGTGAAAGAAGCGACGGGGTCGATCAGGAGACGGCAATGATCTCCGCCTTGGGCCAACCCTTGATCGACTATGTATTAGATGCGCTCAGTGATTGTTGGGAAATATCCGAGGTGCTCGTTACAGTCACCGGATCAACTCCTTTGACCGAAGCCCACGTCCGCAGTCGGGGCTACCGGTCCATCAGCACGCCTGGTGGTGGATTCGAGGCAGACCTTCATTATGTGATGCGGCTCCTTTCCACACCTTACGTTTTGGCAGTTGCGGCGAACTTACCTTTGCTTCGTTCGAAATCGATAGACGAAGCCATCGCCGCATTCTATCAGTCAAAGAAATCCGCAATGTTGGTCGGAGTTCCGATAGACGATGTCCAGGAGGCAATCGTCGGGAGGAATTCGGTGATGGACATGGATGGAGTAAAAGCGATACCGTGCGGCGTCTGGATAATGGACCGTAATCTTGCATTGAGCAGGTTATGCTGCGATGAGGCTCACCTGGTAACAGATCTGGAGGATTTCGCAGTTGGTGTATGCACCCTCGGCCAGCTCAGGATGGCAGAAGGTTTCCTGAAAGCAAGAGGCTGGAAGAAACGATCTCCCTCCGATGGTTCATGATGCTACGGGTTCGTTCATCGGTGCGACTTGTTCAAGGCGATGGCGCACTGGCCGGCCGCCACACCTCCATCCCCGTTCGGAAGGACGTCATGGCAGATGAACTTGAAGCCGCTCCGCTCGATCATCGATTTCGCCATGGCCGATATCGTTGCATTGTATGAGACGCCTCCCGAGATACCGATGCCTTCGATGCCACGTTTCTGTGCCTCATCCACTGCCAAGTCCACCAATCCCCGGACCAATGCCTTGACGTAGGAATGGGCGCGGTCCTTCGGCTTTCCTCGGGATTCGGTCAGCTGTCGGAACATGTCCACGCTGCGAATGACGTTGCCCTCCCTCTCCAGCTCGAAAGGCACCGAGTCATTGCCAGATTCCAGCAAACGCTCCAGCTTCATCGCAGGTTCTCCGTCATATGAGCGGTAGTCGGACACGTTCAGGTAGCAAGATACCGCATCCAGCACCCTACCGAAACTGGTGGTCCTCGGGCTGGAAGAGAGCAGCTTCCTCAGCAATGCCTCCTCGTCCTCATCGAACTCCTCATATCTCCAGCCTCCAGATTCTGCCATGGCGAAGACCAATCTTCGTACATCGCGGATCGCCCTCTCCCCTCCAAGGAGCGGTAGCTCCTGAAGATGGCCGACCCGATGATAAGTATCAAGGTTCGAGTAGAGGACCTCACCTCCCCATGCTATCCCGTCGGCTCCATAACCGGTGCCGTCCAGAGTAAGCGCAACGATCTCATCGAGCCCGGATTCGAGCATAAGCGAGGCGGCATGCGCCCAATGGTGCTGGACCTCGACCACCTCTGCCTTCATCTCTTCCGCCAGCCTCTTTCCTAGCCGGCGAGTGGAGTAGCCAGGATGAAGGTCGATGCCAACCAGTTGCACCTCCCTCAGGTCCAGCAACCGCATTTGGTATCGGAGCGCCTGCTCCAGGAATTCCATCACCCCGTAGGAGGACGCATCGCCGATGTACTGGGTCTGGTAGATCCTCCCGTCCTTGGCGACCGCCCCTGCGAT
>PMBU01000101.1 GCA_003153895.1 Methanomassiliicoccaceae archaeon
CTCCACCGCATATGCGGGAACAGCTCCGGGAGAAGATGGCCGGCGAGATCACGCTATCGAACGACTCAGGCCGGACGATTCGCAAGTGGCGAGAGGAGTTTGGAGCCTCGCAACAAGAGTTGGCTCACCGCTTAGGTGTAACGCCATCGGTCATCTCCGATTACGAATCGGGACGAAGGAAGTCCCCGGGGATCGTGGTTGTCCGCAAGATTATCGACGGGCTGTTGGACATCGATCAGGCCAGCGGTGGGATCGTCATCAAACGCTACAATCTGGCCGAACGGTCAGAATGCATCATCTCCATCAAGGAGTTCAAGCATTCCATCTCCGCTTTGGATTTCGTCGGGGCCATTGAGGGCAAGAACCTGGCAAAGCAGGTGCCCCTGGACCGGGACATCCACGGATTCACGGTCATCGATTCCATGAAGGCGATCACATCGCTAAGCTCGACCGATTATCTGAAGATATACGGCTGGAGCTCAGAGCGAGCGCTCATTTTCATAGGGGTGAAGTTCGGCAGGAGCCCGATGATCGCGATACGAGCGCATCCGCTCAAGCCGGCCATGGTCTGTTACCACAAGCCGGAGCATGTCGACGACCTTGCGGTGCGCTTGGCGACCCTGGAATCGATTCCGTTGATAAGGACTGATATTTCATTGCCGGTGCTGGTGGAGCGCCTGGAAAAGATGGAGTGAGACAATGCAAGTTGGTATCGTTAGCTATGGCGCCTACGTGCCGCACTATCGCATCACGCCGCAGGAGATTGGTCGGGTCTGGGGCACGGACGGCGAACTGATGTCGAAGAACTTGCTGATATTCAGCAAATCAGTGCCTTCGCCCGATGAGGACGTGATCACCATTTCGGTGGAGGCAGCCAGAGCGATGATGAAGCGGACCAAGGTCGATCCAAGGCTCATCGGTGCCCTTTACGTTGGATCGGAGAGCCACCCCTATGCGGTGAAGCCGACCGGAACGATAGTCTGTGAAGCTATCCGCACCAGTCCCAACATCACTGTGGCAGATTACGAATTCGCCTGCAAAGCTGGAACGGCGGCGATACAAACCTGCATGGGCCTGGTCGGCTCAGGCATGGTGAAGTATGGCGTCGCCATCGGCGCTGATACTTCGCAGGGAGCTCCTGGTGACCCTCTGGAATATTCCGCCTCCGCCGGTGGCGCCGCTTATCTCATCGGTTCTGAGGAAATGATCGCCACCCTGAACCACACTTTCTCTTATACGACAGACACACCGGACTTCTGGCGGCGCGAGGGCCAACCTTATCCGAGCCATGGAGGGCGGTTCACTGGCGAGCCAGCATACTTCAAGCATGTCCAGGCGGCGGGAAAGGGCCTGATGAACTTGGCGAAGACCAAGCCGACGGACTACGCCTATGCGGTATTCCACCAGCCGAACGGCAAGTTCCCGGCCCGGGTGGCGAAGATGCTCGGGTTCACGGATAAGCAGATTGAGGTTGGTCTGCTCACGCCTCAGATCGGGAATACTTACTCCGGGGCGGTCCCATTAGGTCTAGCGGCCATTTTGGATGTAGCAAAACCAGGGGAGAGGATATTCGTCGTCGCCTATGGCTCGGGCGCAGGGGCGGACGGATTCGATATCACTGTGACTGACAACATCTCGAATTACGATCGAAAGGCGGCGCCATCGGTCAAAGAGCTCCTCGAGAAAAAGAGGATGATCGACTATGCCACTTATGCCAAGTTCCGCGGCAAGATCCGCATGCAGGAGGGCGAGGTATCATGAGGGAAGTGGCGATCATCGGAGTAGGGGATACCAAATTCGGTGAGCTATGGGACATGGGCTTCCGCGACATCGGGATTGCTGCCGGTCTGGCCGCGGTGCAGGATGCCAACCTAGCGGCCGAGGAGATCGACGCTTTGTACGTCGGCAACATGTCCGCTGGCCGCTTCATCGAGCAGGAGCACGTTGCAGCGCTGATAGCTGATTATTCCGGTCTGGCTCGTGACAACATCCCGGCGACGCGCATCGAAGCGGCTGGGGCATCGGGCGGACTAGCGCTCCGCCAAGGTTATCTGGCGGTCGCCTCGGGAATGCACGACCTGGTCGTGGTCGGCGGAGCGGAGAAGATGACCGATGTAGGGGACACGATGGCGGCGGAGATCCAATCGTCCTCGACGGACCAGCAATGGGAGGTCACGTTCGGGGCTACCTTCCCTGCGCTCCATGCCATGATCGCACGTAGGCACATGCATGATTATGGGACGACGCGCGAACAGCTCGCGTCCGTTGCGGTGTTGAACCATTTGCACGGCTCGATGAACCCGAAGGCGCAATTCCAAAGGGCGATAGACCTGAAGACGGTGCTCAACGCGCCACCTGTGGCCGAACCGCTGGGAATGTTCGATTGCGCCCCAAGCTCCGATGGAGCGGCCGCAGTCGTGCTCTGCGCCATGGAGAAGGCGCACAAGCATACCGACAAGCCGATCAGGATCCTCGCCTCGGCCCAGGCTTCCGATACTCTGGCATTGCATGCCCGCTCGGACATAACATCATTCCAGGCCACTCGGGTTGCCGCAAGGCATGCCTTCAAGCAGGCCGGACTGGAGCCGAAAGACATCCAGGTGGCCGAGGTGCACGACAACTTCACGATCTCGGAGCTGCTGGCCATCGAGGACCTCGGCTTCTTCCCCAAGGGACAAGGTGGGAAAGCGGTCGTTGATGGCCAGGTAGCTATCGGCGGAAAGGTGGCGGTCAACACCTCTGGTGGGCTGAAGGCCAGAGGGGATCCCATCGGGGCCACAGGGGTGGCTCAAGTGGTCGAGATAGTGAGCCAGCTTCGCGGCACTGCCGGCAAGAGACAGGTGGCTGGAGCTCGTTTCGGCCTGACGCAAAACGTCGGCGGGACGGGCGCAACGGTCGTAGTCACCATACTGGGGGCTAACTGATGTCGACCGCAAGGCTCTGGCGGGAGAACCCTTCAAGGTACAATCTGGCCGCCTCGAAATGTGGGGTGTGCGGCAAGGTTTTCTTCCCTCCGCGCAACGTATGCTCGACCTGCCACCGCAAGTCCATCGGCAAGATGGAGCAGCTGCTGCTCAGTGGCGAGGGCGAGGTCTATTCGTACTCAGTGGTGCACGAAGCCCCAAGCCAATTCGAGATGCTCAAGCCCTATGTGCTCGCCATGGTCCGAATGGACGAGGGCGTGATGCTCACCTCGCAATTGATCGACGTCGACCCGAAGGAGGTCGATATCGGGATGAGGGTCAAGACCACATTGCGGAAGGTCGGTGAAGACGGTCCGGCCGGCGTGATATACTATGGTTATAAGTTCACGCCGAACCCCTGACCTTCGATTAGTTGTAGCTCAGTCAGTTTGGGTATAGTAATTAGCATCTTGAACATAATTCGAGGTCGAGTCAAACATCCGATTTTCACATCGAAGCTCGATTCGAAGTCGACTGGCATCGCCAGATGGCGTTATACTAGGGGACGAGTATGACATTCACGTCTCTCCATCTTTGGAACGACCCTCATCGCATCGATTTGGACTCGCCCAAACTCCACTATACCATATGCCAGTGACATCGATGCTTCCACGCCTTTGTTCAAGCCAATCCTATCCGATTGCGCCGCCAGATGTTTTGATTTTAATCGCGACATCCTCGACCTCCGATGATGTCCTATGGAGCGATCCTTACCGCAACTTGCAGCGCAATTAGGCGTCATTGGGGGAGAACACTTTTCCCTGACTCACATATAAGATTTAATTCAACTCAAAGAATAAAAATTCTCGGAATTAGTGAAGAGCTCTACCAATCGAGACTTAAAAGAGTTAACAATCCATTCATTTCATCCTGCTAATAAGAATGTTCAAAGTTAAGCAGAAAATCCGTAAAGATTAGGTGGAATTGCTAGTTATTAAGAGAGGTTAATCGCATTAAGAGAAAAGTATGTTAGTGATGAATTTAATTGAAACATTGATGGATGATAATCGAAATCCAAGAAGAACGGCAGAAGATCAATCAATTGTGATTTGCAGAAAGAAAGGATAATCGGAGATTGTTGTGTCGTTCGACTTCTAATAATAATTCAAGGATTTTTAAGGATATTGGGCCATGGCAAAAAATGAGAACGGCGAACAAATTCTTCAAGCGGTCGAAGAATCAGATCATTTCGTAATTGGGATCCATGGTTATTTTGGTCAAAGAAATAGAGGCGATGACGCAATCCTAAAATCCATGATTTCTAACATTGAAAAAGTAACTAATTATCCGACTTTCTTTGTATTTTCATCGTACCCAAAACGCGTTGATGTAGGAGATAATATCCACGGTGTAGATGATCATGTTTCAAATTTGAGAAATTTGATTTCTCTATTTCATTCCATTAATTGTCTTGATATTCTAATCATCGGAGGCGGAGGTTTGTTCTTTGATTCTTATGACAGATTCATTCCGCGGGACATTATCAGATGGTCTAAGTTGGCATTTATAGCGAGACTATTGAGGAAACCAGTTTTAGGATATGGCCTAGGATTAGGGCCGATCTCAGGAAAATTTGGAAGATGTATTGCCAAATTTACATTGAATAATTTTCATTCGATTGTTGTGCGAGACCCGCAGTCACAAGAGTTGCTAAGCGAGCTGAATGTAACTAAGCCAAAGATAATAAGGTCTGCTGATCTTGCGATATTACTTGATCGACCAACAACGCCTTCAAAAAGAATTGAGGAATTAATTGCCACTCTGCCTCAAAATAGGCCCCTTGTCGGTCTCTCTATCAGAGATTGTACCGGTCTGATCGATGGACCCGAATCACTTTATTTAAGACTGGCAGAAATCGCTGACGATCTCATAGACGCCGGTGTTCATCCTGTATTTATTCCATTCGGGTTTGGTAAGGTGACTGATGGGATTGCTGCCCTTAATATTAGCAAATTAATGAAAAACAAATCTGGGTTTACCATATTACCTGTTGATCACCTATTGACCGTTGATGAGCTTTTAACCCTTTTTTGGCATTTTGATTTCCACATCTGCATGAGGCTTCATTCGGCAATATTTTCTGCGATTGCGGGAAAACCATTTATTGCACTTAGTTATGATCCCAAAGTCCGCCAGTTCGCCAATGGGATTGGTATGAATGAATATTGTATAGATATTAATGACCTTAGCAGAGAGGAAGTGAGATCGAAATTTGATTCGTTAATGAAAAACCAATATGAAGTTTCAAGAACTATTAACAAGAAAGTTCTTGAATTACGTAATTCCGTGCTTGAAAATTCATCAATAGTCGTCAAAATATTACTCGAGAGGAAATAATTGGGTCAATGGCCCTGCTGCTAACCAAGTCTGACTATTTGGCAACAAATTTTTTATCCATTTTATGATGATTGTTCGAACCCACGGTTATTGATGCCGAGACTAGCATCTGGTCGAGAGCAGGATTAAGGTCGTTCGTGCGACGGATCATCCGACGTTAACATCGAAGCTCGATTCGAAGCCGACCGGGTCGTTGGACAGCACCGGGCGGCATTCCAGCCCGAGGACGACATGCAGGCTGCCCTCCCTCTTCGGCAGGACCTCGATCTGCATCGATCCGGTTTCCCCCCCGCGTAGTTTCGGCAGGGCTGAGAGGCCTCTCGCCTCTAGGTCGCCCATGATAGTGATGTTCACTTCCCGCGCCATCGCCTTCGCCTTGTTGGAGTAGCGCATTGTCGCCTTCGACCATTGCCCCGCTGCCATCTTTTCGACGAAATCGATGTCCAATTGGATGTCGGGCAAATAGTCCTCCACTGCCCGCTCCGCCGCTGCCAACGCCTCCTTCAAATTTGCCACTGCTACGGCATGGTCCTTTTCTTTGATCGCTTCCGCCGAACGGTACAATGAAATCGACTCCTTCAGCTCGATGCCGTTCTTGCGCGCTTTGTCGATGCGCGCCTCCACGTTGGCCCGCATGTCCACATAGGCGCGTTGGGTGTCCAGCGCCACGCCGACGTGGGTCTCAGCGCCCTGCAGGTCCTGCCAGGCTTGGCGAAGATCCCCTGCTTCTTTCGCCCCTTCCGCCTTGACTATGAAGTCCTGGGAGGCGGAGACGTCTGCCCCCTTGGTCCGAGCCACCTTCATCTTGGCCTCGACGAGCTGCCGCTTCAACTCTAGGTGCTTCACTAACAGCGATTTCATCTCCTGAACCGATTCCCTGAGATGAGACAGCTCGACCGGCCGGCCCTCTTTCCTTGCAACCAGAGAGCTCTTGACTTTGGCAGAGATGGCCTTCTGGTCCAGCTTCATTTCCTCCCCTAGAACCATGGCTGCGCTCAATTGACGCGTCAGCTCCGTCGCGGTACGGGACACCGCCTCCTGCAGCGCCGCCTTGGCGCGCCTGGTATGCAGGGTCGCCAGTTCATAATCAGAAGCGTCCAGGTTTCGTCTGGCCTGCTCCGCTATGTCCCTGACCCGCTTGACCGCTTTGGGATCTTCAAGTGCCTCCGCCGCCTTGATCAGGTCGTCCAGTTCCGAGGCGCGCCGGATGAACATTCCGCTCTGTTCCTTCAGCTCGTCCGCCCCTTTGACCGAGAGCGTGAACGCCTCCCCGAATGAGCCTTCTTCCAGCTTCGACTTGGCTTGGATGACGATCTGTTCGATCGGAGCGGTGGTGAGCCCTTTGCGCTTCGCCTCGGAGACCTTCGCCTCGAGGTTCTTCAGGTTGCGCTCGGTCAGTTCTTTCTGCTCCTTCACTTTGGCAAGCTCAAGGTCGACATTCCTGATCAAGGCTGAGGCTTCGCGGAAGCGCTTCGCCTCCAGGCGCTTGTCCACCTCCGAGCTCATCCGCAAGGCCGATTCAAGGTCCGGCCCTTCCAGCCCGTGGTCATGATAGGTGAGTTCCAGCTGCTTCAACTGCTCCTGTACCATCTCCGCTGCCGCCTGTCCCGCCTGGTCGCCCGCCTTCTTGGCAAGCTCGTGTGCGATGCCGTGGCGTCCCAGCTTGGCGTGATTGGATGCCTGCTTTAGCAGCTCCTGAGCGGCGAGGACGTCGACCCCGAACTCCTGGGCGTCCGAGACCATGGCCTGCGCCCCTATGATCGACTCCTCGGATCGGTCGCTCATGATCAATGCCTGGTCCAGCTCGCTCTTCGCCAGCTCTATCGCTCGAATCGCATCGTACACCCGGCGCTCCTCCAGCAAGGATTCGGCCTTCGCAAGTATCTGCTGCGCCCCGACCACATCGGAGCCTCTCTCCTTGGCCTTCAGCAACAGTTTGCGAGCCTGTTCCATCTCATTCTCCGCCCCCCTGATCAACACGCTGAATATCGCTCGCTCCGCCTCGCGGGAGGTGGCCATCACAGGGAGCCATTCCTTCCTCTCCAGCATGGATTCGGCAGAATGGATGCTGTCCTCTACTGCCCTTACATCGAAGCCGAGCCGTCTTGCCACCTGGAGCAGGTCCTGAACGGCCGCCACTCGCTTGGGAGCGACGTATGGGGCGACCAGCCGCTCCCCTTCCACGAAGGCCATCCCCGCTGCCGGGAATGCCTCATCATAACGGCCGGACTCGAAGAGCCTCTTTGCCATTCCCAACAGCTCGATCACCGATGAGGTATCCAATTGGTTGGCCTCCGCCTCCCTGAGCAGCGCGGTGATCTCCAGGATGCGATCGTAAAGTCTAATGTAGGAGCTCGTTAGCCGCTCCAGCGTGGTCTCTCCCTCTTTCAGCAGGGCATAGCTTCTTTCCAGGTCGTTCTGGGTCAGCGCCCTGGTCGACTCCTCGGTCAATCGGTCCGCCTGCAGCACCTCGACCCCATCCCTCCTGGCGGATGATACCGCTCGCGAGAGCTGGGTCAGCCTGCGGGTCAGCCCATCCCTGACGATGCTCTGGACATAATGGAGCACCTCGGTCGTTAGAGCTAGCGAGTCGGAAACCGCCCCACAGCGGCGCAGGTCATCCGCCCGAGCGAGCTTTTCGTTCAGCATGCTGCTCTCGCAGCCGATGTCCTTGGCTATAGCCAGCAATTGCTTCGTTGCCTCCATCTGCGTCTCTAAAGCTTTCAGCTCGTCCCGGCGCACCATCTTCAGGGAGTCATCTGCGAGCTCGTATGCCCTATTGGGATTCCCAGACGTCAGCGCCTCGTTTGCATGGCCGAGCGCGATCCTATAGATGGAGATGTCCAAAGGCCCATGGTAGCTTTCGAGCATCTGCTCAGCTTCGACCATCTTTCTCTCGGCGATCAGTTTGGCCTTGGCATCGACCTTCGAGATCACCTCATCGATCGCCGTCTTCATTCCAGAATAATGTTTGGATTTCACCTTCGCGACGATCTCCTCCAAGGTGGCGCTTTCCACAGAGACGTCGGCGCCGATCTTCAGACCCGAGGTGACGCGGATCTCCGCCCGCATGATGTCCCCTCCCAAGCTGGACTGCAATGCTGAATGTACCAATTCCTGCGTTTCTCGAAGGGTGGAGACCGCCGATTTGAAGTCGCGCTTCATCGTCTGCTTCCTCGAGTTCTCCAGTAACCTCTTCGTAGCCCGGATGTCCACGTGAAGGTCCGCCGCCTCCAACAACAGCGCCTTGGTTCGGGCGAGCTCGATCTCCACCTCCCGGTATCCTCCCAAGGCTTTCTCAAGCAGGTTCTCGGCGGCAGCGACTGTTGCAGCCGCCTTGGAGAAATCTCCTTGCACTAGCGTTTGCCGCGCCTCTTGGAACTTGTCGAAAATTGCAGCAGTGTCGGTTCCGGTCTTTTTGGCGATCATGAGCCGGTCCCGCATTCCTGAGACCAAACGAAGCAGCTGCTCGGTCTCCAAGCCTTTGATGCTCGATTCCAATGTCCGCCAGACTTCCAGCGCCTCGTTGAGCTTCTCCGAGCGCGCCAGTTCCCTTCCTCTCGCAACGTCGTTCGATAATTGTAGGATGTCCATGCCGTACCCTTTGAGGACGTTGGCGCGCTGCTTCATGCCATCATATTTCAGGAAGAGCCCTTGGGCGATCGCCATCCTGGCATCCTTGTCCGCTGTCCTTAGCAGCTCGAATGCCGATTCGAACTCATAAGCTTCCATCGCTTGCCTGGACCTCTTGATGGACTCGTCCGCCTTCGCTAGGCTTTGGCCCAGCTCCATGGCATTCTCCGCAAGCTCGCCATAGAGACCGATACGGTCGGTGAACTCCCTCTGCAAGGCATCGCGCACCGCGGTCAGGCATTCGTTCAATTTGGAAACGGCGTTAGCATGGTCGCCCTTGTCGAGGAACTGACGGGACTGGCTCAAAAGGGTCTTCTCTCTCCCGAGCACGATGGAGTTCTTCTCCGCCAACAATATCTGTGACTGTGCCACGGAGAGCCGGTCCGCTTCCTTGGCGTTGGTGAACCGTTCCGAAGCGTCCCAAAGCTCTCTCGCTTTTGCCAGGGCGTTCTCCATGGCGCCCTCATTCAGGAGGGATTGAGCCGCTCCTGCCGAGGATAGGAGTTCAGCCGGGACCTCCTTAGGTTCGAACAAATGAAGTAATGTTAGGCTGGAATCGATGATCGACGCGACCTTGGTCTTCTTGGACCGCTCCGCCGCCTCCAGGGCTTTGGCGGCCAGGCCCAAGGCCTCCTTGTAATCTTTCTGTTGATTGGCCTGCCGGCTCTCTTGAAGCAGCTTTTCCGCTTCGGCGGTATTGGCATCGAACGACTTCGCGGTGGTGATGGCTCTCTCTGTCTCCGCCACCTTCTCTTCCGCTTCCTTGCGGTTGCGCGCCGCTTCCTTGGTGCGCTGTTCCAGTTGCTTGGTCAGCTGCAACTGTTTGAGATAGTCGCCTGTCACTCGTTCTCGCCTCGGCCGATCGCTCCTATCAGTTCCAGATGTATAGTGAAACTGAGATTATATGGCATGTAGGGCTTATAGCTTGCGCACCAGGTATCTATTCTGGGCTGATTCATCTCTTGAGGATATCGACGAATGCGATCCGCTCAAGGACCAGGTCGCTGGCCCTGTCAGGTCCGAGGGTGTCGATCTCCTTTCGCTCCACTCCGAAGCGGAGAGCCTTCTCCACGGAGGCATCGAGCACTGAATCATCCCATACGAGGTCGAGCGCGCTCAATACATCTTCGGTCCTTAGCCCGAAAAGCACCAATGCCACTCGTTCCGTCCCGGTCTTGATCCCCATCTTCTCTTGAGCCTTGGATATCTGCCTCTCTCCTGATGCGTAAAGCTGGCATTCCATGGTGATGTTGTTGCAGGAGCTCATCAGCTGGTCGAATGCGCGAAAGGCATGCTCCACCGCGCTTTGGAGGTGCTCCGCGCCACAGATCAGGTCAGCGTTCAAGGCAAGCGCTGAGCCCCCAGGCAGGAGCTGCAGGCGCTCCACCGCCTTCCTCGGGTCCGTGATATGCCCCCTCGCGCCGACGATCTGGAAATCCGACATGCTGGCCTTCGAATCACATCAGGATATTTATTAGTTCCCCGCCGAGTCTTCTCTTATGACGGTTGATTAGTCGAACAATGAGGGCACGAAAGCTTTATCAAAGACCATAGTGGTAAACTGGCCAGTCATAGATATCTCAATGGTGCAGCAAATGTCATCAGACAAGGTGGAGGTCATCGCCCCAGCCACCATCGCCAACCTGGGTCCAGGGTTCGATGTGTTCGGGATCGCTCTCAGGGAGCCTTACGATGTCATCGGCGTCAAGCGGGTCAGCGAGACCGGCGTTAGGGTCGCTGAGGTAACTGGCGTCGGGGCGAATCGGGTCGTATCGGACGCGAAGCGCAATACCGCTTCGGTCGCTGCCATGGAAGTTCTTAGGAAGGCAAATGCAGAATTCGGCTTGGAGATCAGCATCAGGAAGGGGGTGCGTCCTTGCAGCGGTATGGGCTCCTCGGGCGCGTCGGCGGCCGGAGGTGCGTTCGCCGCCAATCTCATGCTAGAAAAGCAGTTGCCATTAAGCGACCTGGTGGTCTGCGCCGCCCTAGGGGAACAAGCTTCCTCGGGCACGCTCCATGCCGATAACGTGGCCCCGTCCTTGTACGGGGGTTTCACCATCATCCGCTCTTACAACCCATTGGATGTGATTCATGTCGTCCCTCCGCCTAACCTCGGGATAGTGGCCGCGCTGCCCGACGTGATGGTGTCAACGAAGGAGGCAAGGGGCATGTTGCCCAGGAGCGTGGAGATGAGAAAGCTGGTGCATACCGTCGGCCAAGCAGCCTCGATGGCCGTGGGCATGAGCCTGGGCGACGTCTCGCTTATAGGACGGAGCGCCTCGGACGTCATCGTCGAACCAGTCCGAGCGCCATTAGTGCCCCACCTCAAGGAGGCGGAAGAGGCAGCGATGAAGGCAGGGGCAGTGGCATCGTTCCTGGGTGGCTCTGGGCCATGCGTGGCTTCCTTCTTCGACTTTTCCATATCGGATGGGAAGGCGATCGGGGAAGCGGTCCGCCGGGTGTTCGAATCGAAAGGGGTGAAGGTCGACATTTGGGTCGACGGCTGGGGAAAAGGGTGTAGGAGGGTCTGAATGTCATACATCGTCAAATGCTTCGATTGCGGAAGGGAGGTGAAAGACGGGCTTCTGGACAGTTGTCCGACATGCAGCGGTTTGCTTACCGTGGAAATGGACCTATCGCCATTGGCGGGAAAGAAGCTCAAGGACCTGCGAAAGGCGCCAATGGGCGTTTGGCGTTACGCCCCATTCCTGCCGGTCGACCAGAATAAGGCTGTAAGCTTGCTGGAAGGCGGCACGCCGCTCTACCATTGCAAAAATTTGGGCGAGAAGCTGGGGATGAAGGAGCTCAGGGTCAAGTATGAGGGAGCCAACCCGACCGGCTCGTTCAAGGATCGAGGCATGACGGTAGGTGTCTCGAGAGCGGTCGAACTGGGATGCAAGGTGGTGGGGTGTGCCTCGACCGGCAACACCTCCGCTTCGCTGGCGGCATATGCGGCCAAAGCAGGTCTGGGTTGCGTCGTTCTCTTGCCATCCGGAAAGGTGGCGCTGGGGAAGCTAGCCCAAGCCATGTTCTACGGCGCGAAGGTCATCTCCATCGATGGCAACTTCGACGAGGCGCTGGACATAGTAAGGCGTCTGGCGAAGGAAGGGCACCTCTATCTGCTGAACTCCATCAACCCGTTCCGGCCAGAGGGACAGAAGACCGTGGCCTTCGAGATATTGGACCAGCTGGACCTGCAGGTGCCGGACCGGATCGTTCTGCCTGTGGGTAACGCCGCTAATATCTGGGCGGTATATAAGGCGCTCACCGAGTTCCGCGACCTAGGCTGGATCGACAAGATGCCTCGACTAGTGGGGGTGCAAGCTTCAGGCTCCAATCCTATCTTCAAAGCGTTCGAGGAGGGGAAGCACGACTTCAAGCCGGTGGAGCATCCTGAGACCGTGGCAACGGCAATACGCATCGGCAATCCGGCCAGCGGGCGGAAGGCGCTGAAGGCCATCTATGATACGGATGGCGTAGCAGTCGAGGTGACCGACGAAGAGATCCTCGTCGGGCAGAAATTGCTCGGCCGGACCGAGGGCATCGGGGTGGAACCAGCGTCAGCTGCTTCGATAGCGGGGGTCATTAAGCTACGCCAGAGCGGGGAGATAGCTTCCGATGACCAGGTAGTATGTATCTGCACCGGAAATCTCTTGAAGGATCCGGACACCGTGATCAAGAATTCAGGAGAGATTCTTAAGAGCAAGGCTACAATGGAAGCGGTAAAAAGGTTGATATCGAATTAATTCAAGTTCAGTTCCATTGGGCGCGCTATCGTACTTATCCCGATTATTAATTTATACTCTTATTAAAACTGAAAATGCGCCCGCTGAATTTCAATCGTTACACTCATTGGTTGCCCATACCAAAGATAATGAGCACTCCGCATAAGCTCGCATTATTTCCTTTTCTTGCGCATTATGATAACGACATCTATCAAAACAATGATCCCCATCAAGCCGATGCCGACGAGAAAGAGGGGGTCGAGTTCAAATTTGAATGTAGGTGTCGCTTGCACGTGTACACTCTGAATTTCCGTCGCTGGGCCATCACCGACGGAGCTGTAAGCGCATACTTGATAGGCATATGTCTCCCCATTCGAAATCGTAGTATCGTTATAGCTAGTGGCCGAGGTCACAGTTTTCAAGAGCATCATAACTGAGTTGTTCAGTCTATAGATCTTATAGCCAAATATAGTTGCAGAGCCGTTGTTAATCGGTGGACGCCAGGACAACTCCACATAACCATCGCCTGCTATCACATGGAAGTCAATTGGCACACCAGGCAAGACATGCTCCATAGGCGTCGCTAGGACCTCAGTCGAGTTCGGTCCCCAACCGACATCGTTACTTATCGAGGCTTTATACAAATACGGATGTCCATTTGTGAGTCCTAGGTCGATATGAGAAAGTTCGCTACCAGACCAGATTAGAGCGCCATCTCGGAACAAATGATAGCTCAAAGATCCAGGTCCGGAATATAATGACGTGTTCCAACTTAGGGTTACCTGCGCGTTGCCTGCAATGGCCGACAGGTTCGTCGGTTCGTTGGGAACGCCGAACGGTGTCCCGGACACAATGGTCGAGTTCGGACCCCAACCTGCACGGTTCTGTGCTGCCAAGTTGAAATAATACGTCGTTCCCTTGGTGAGGCCTTCTAAAGTATAGCTCAATTGGTTCCAGATAATGAGATTCGTAAGCGAATCAGGCGAGGTGCCAAATGAGATCATATACCCCGACACGACAGAGGCGTTGCTATAAAGCGGGGTATCCCAGGTCAAGGTCACGTTCTCATTACCGGATATTATCGCGAGATCTCTTATGACGGTCGGCTTCATGCCACTGGGCATCGGAATGGCCTGGACTATAGTGCTGTTCAGTCCCCAGCCGATTGAGTTCTCGGCTGCCACCTGATAGGAATAGTCGATGAAGTTCAACGCACTGGTATCATTGTATTCCACAGCGTTTCCGGCATAGATCGATGTGCCATTGCGGAACAGATGGTAGGTGATGGTCCCTGGTCCGCCATACAGAGGAGCGGTCCAATTGAGCTGGACAAAATTATTTCCAGCATTAACCCGCAATCCCGTCGGGGCCGTTGGTCGTCCCTCCGGTATTGAACTCACACCGGAAGAATTGGCACCCCAGCCAACCGAGTTGGAAGCGGCGACATTGTAATCGTATGTCTGGCCATTGATCAGGCCAAAATCTTCATAATCGACCGCAACCCCGCTCCAGACCAACGCGCCGTCTCGGAACAGATGGTAGGTCAGATTCCCAGGCCCAGAATAGTTCACCGCATTCCAGCTCAACGATATGCTTGCATCGCCTGAAGTCGCGCTCAATCCCCATGGAGCATCTGGTGCTCCGAATGGAGTTGCGAGAACTGCCGTGCAATTAGGCCCCCAACTGATAGAGTTCTCCAATGCCACCTGATACGAAAATGATGTATTCTTAATCAATGGTATATCGAGAAATAATATGGTGGTGCCATTCCATATCAGGGAACCATCGCGGAACAGGTGATACATTGTCGGACCTGGTCCGACGTAGGTTGGCGCCGTCCAGTTCAAGAGAACGTAACCATTGCCAGCGATCGCCACTAATCCGAGGGGAACGGAAGGGACGCCGAACGGCGTGGCGGATCTTACGCTCGAGTTCGTTCCCCAGCCGGCATTGTTCAGGGCTGCCACTTTAAAGTAGTAAGTCGTTCCCTTGGTCAACCCGTCCAAAACGTAGACCAATTGATCCGATGTGATTTGATTGGTGAACGAGTCTGATGAGATGCCATAGGAGATAATATATCCAGATACGGAGGACGCGTTGCTATATGCCGGAGCGTCCCAAGCTAGTGTCACATTCTCCAATCCAGCGGTTGCCATCAGGTTCCTCGGGGCGGTTGGTCTTTGCTCATCTGACATCGGGGTGACTTGGACGACTGTGCTGTTCTCTCCCCAGCCTATGTCATTGCTCGCCGATACCTCATAGGCATATGTGATGCCATTCGTAACATCTGCATCCTCGTGTTTCAGTCCCGATCCCTCCCATATCAGGAAGTTGTCACGGAACAAATGATACGTGACTGATCCAGGTCCAAGATAGGCAGGAGCGGTCCAGTTGAGCGACAAGAACCCGCTTCCGACAATCGCATTCAACCCAAATGGCGCATCTGGTACCCCAAAAGGAGTCGCCATGACTGCCGTACAGTTCGGCCCCCATCCAAGGGAGTTCTGCACCGCGACTGTATACGAATGCTGCACGCCCTTCGTCAATAAAGCATCTTGATGCG
>PMBU01000135.1 GCA_003153895.1 Methanomassiliicoccaceae archaeon
AGGATCCCAAGGACCCAGGCCGAGGTGGTCTGCAGTCCAGCGATGAAAATGACTATCGTGATGAGCTCGGGTAGGGTCGGGAAGATGATGGCGTCGACGTAGAAGAGGACGAAAATGGCAACGAGCCAGCCTATGGGCCCCAGGACGGAGAAGAAGTGGTATACCTCCTGGCCTATGTCAACCATCCTATCCAGTTAGGATTGCCGGACTCTTTAATCCTTTCTTCCGACCCGATCCGCTTTCGCCTTGATCGCGAAGCCATACAGCTCGACCAACCGTTTCGTTTCATCTGCCAGGGAGAACTTCGAGGCGCTTTCGATCGCATTCTGACCCAATTCTTTCGAATTGGCCAGAGCCAGCTCGATCGCCTTCATCCAGGACGACGGGTCCTCCTCGAAGCGATAGCCGTTAATACCTTCCTCGATCAACTCGGCAACGGCTCGATAGTTAATCCCCACCACTGGCTTCCCCATTGCCATCGCCTCCAAACCGACCAAACCTTGCGTTTCGAATTTCGAGGCGAGCGTAAGGACGTCGCAAGCCGCATAATATTCTGGAAGCTGGTCATCAGGCAAGAAACCCGTGAAAGTGACGAGCTTCTTTAGTCCCATCGCTTCGGACATCTTTTCGTAGTGCTCTTTGGCCGGACCCGCACCGACGATCATGAGCCTCGCGTCGCCATGCTTCTTCGCCAACAGATCGAATCCTTTCAAGACGAGGTCGAGGTTCTTCTCCCAGGCGATCCTTCCGACATGAAGTATGACCTTCTTATCGATCAAGCCATATTTTTCGCGCACCCTCGTCCCGTCCAATCCGGGGCGGAACCTTGTGCTGTCGACACCGGTCGGCACGACCTCGATCCGCCGCATCCTTGGCGCTGAGGCCAACAACTCCTTCTTGATCGCTTCGGTTGGCGCGATCACCACCTCGGACCTCTGCAGCACTCTTTTCAGGTAGATCCACATCAGCCTCTGGACCATTATATCCGGGAACGGCGTGAAATTGTAATACTTCGCCGCATCGGTGACCATGGTATGGAATGTGACCACGACGGGCTTCTTCAGCGCCCGCCCGGCGAACATGCTGCGCAGTGCCATGAACAACAGTCCGTGGGTATGGATGACGTCGACCTCGAGCTCCTTCAGTATCTCACATTTATTGGTGGGGAACAGTGGGATTCGATACCCCTCGTACCGCTTGAAGCCCACAGAGCGGAAGTAATAGACGCCAGGCTCCCTCTTGCCGCCAGCCGCAGGCTCAGGGGCGAAAACGAATACCTCGTGCCCCAGCTTCTCCAGCTCCTTCTTCGTCAAAAGGATGGAGGTCACGACACCGTCCCTGGAAGGGAGGTAGGTGTCAGTGAACATGGCGATCCTCAAAGGATCACCGCAATTGCAGAGCGGGGTCGACCTTCTCCAGCACATCGAACGGATCGCGGCCCAGGACCCTTATCATCGGTTCCTTTCCGACCCCGCCCCGGTCGAAGATGACGTCAGGCACCTTGCCAGCATTCTTAATGGCAGATGCGGTGCCCCATTCCATCGTTCTCACTCCTCCAGGTTCGTTCTCGCGCTCGAAGCTTGCTATCTCCAATCCCGCCGCCTTCAGCTTCGACAGGTTGTCTTCCCCGTATTTCAGGTTAAGAGCGGAGCGCATCTCTGGATCATAATGCATCGCGGCGAGGACGATCCTCGCGACATGCCTTGAAGCACCGAACCCGAGGCATCCGACATGCCGGGCCTGATTCCCGACGCCGACGATCCTCCCCTTAATCGCGCAGATGTCCTCATAATATCTGGCTCGAGGCAGAGCATAAGCGAAATTGATCCCCACCTCCGGGATCCATTCGCGGGTCAGCATTCCTTCCAGCACCGTGACCGCTTCATCCAATGCCACTAGGACGGGATAGCGGAGCAGATCACGCTCCATCGTTGCCAACGAATGGACGATCTTCAGCCCTTTTCCGACGGAGTAGCTCATGCTCATGGCATCGTTGATATTGCCTCTCGCGAGCACGACCGCTTCCTGCAATCCGACTCCTTTGGCCAGGTGAGCGGTTATATAGGCGGCAAGGTGGCATCCAGCACCGTGAGATTTGATGTCGACTCTTGGCCCATGTACCTCGGTGAACTCGCCATCGATGAATAATAGGTCCCTCACATCGGGGCCTTCGAAGTGCCCCCCTTTCAGCAGCACCGCGCCTGCTCCCAGGTCGGATATCCGCTTGCAGGCTTTGCGTGCGTCGGGGATCGATCGGATCTTTATGCCCGCCAATTCCTCGGCCTCGTTCCTGTTGGGGGTTACGAGGGAAGCGATCGGCATCAATTCCTTCCTAAGGACGGCCACCAGGTCGCCTGAAGATAAGGGATCCCCTACGCCGGCGACGAGGACGGGGTCGACCACTAATGGAAAATCAATGCTCTTGAATCTCTTCGCCACAGTCTTGGCGATCCCTGGCGAATAGAGCATCCCGGTCTTTGCCGCGGCGACCTTGGCATCATCAAGGACAGCATCTAGCTGTGACAGAACGTGCTCCTGTGGCACTGGAAGGACGTCGATGACATGCTGTGTGTTCTGCGAGGTGATCGCAGTGATGACCGTCGTTCCATGGACTCCCAAAGACGCGAAGGCCTTCAGGTCCGCCTGTATGCCCGCCCCCCCGATCGGATCGGATCCGGCAATGGATAGCGCAACGACCATGATTCGATATTGTCTAATGGTCTTTAATCTCATCGCGTGCCTCTTCTTTTCCTAAATTCCAATCATTAGGTCATGTTCTTTCGATGAGGGAAAGGAGCAATCAATGACGATGGCGTGGTTCAGCCTCTAAATGAACCATACTCATTCTGACCATTGGCTAGGAAAAGTTAAATATGGACGTCCTCATCAAAACAACCGATGAAAGCGATTAGCGGTCACTTTGTGCTCAAGAACAAGAAGGACTACCGCGACATCGCCAAGGTTTTTCCCGAATTGCTTACCACGTTCCTAGAGGAAACGGACCAGATGCCTGAGGATGAAGAGGTCCTTCGCATGTTCGTCTATCTCAATATGGTGGAGCTGGAGCAGAACATCAAGCCCGAGGGTTACAACCGCAAGGGCAGGATGCGAATCGTCTTCCCGTTGACCCGCAAAGAGTTCTACATCCGCGGAACAGCGAGGAGCAGCGAAGTCGTCCGGATAACTGAGAAGTTGAGTTCCATACTGACCAAGGGTGGCGTCGACCATGAGATAGAGTATAACGCCCTATCGTCGGTAGAGGAATGATCACGTCGTATTATCACATTTGGCATTGGATGCCGTTCGATGAATGCGATTTCGTCTAGGCAGGTGCCAGCAATTTCGAATACGCAACTTTTAATCGCTTGCTCTCTGCCTCGGCTTTCTTTTCCTCTCTCAGAGAAGCTGACCTAGCTCTACCCAGTTGTTCCTTGACGGCTGATGACGCCGTCCCGCCATAGGACGTTCTGCGTTCGACGCAGCTTTGGACCGACAGCACCTTGAACACATCCTTCTTGATGAAGCTGGAGAAGCCCCGCAACTCCTTGATCGTCAGCTCCTGTAAGCTGACGTCCTTCTCGAGGGCGTAGCGCACCGCTTTGCCGGTGATCTCATGAGCATGCCTGAACGGGACACCTTTCAGCACCAGATAATCCGCTAGCTCGGTGGCGTTGAGGTATCCTTTCTGGCAAGCGTTCAGCATCCTCTCCTTGTCATACTTCGCTGTCGAGATCATCGACGCCGTGATAGTGAGGCATGAGGTCAGGGTGTCAGCGATGGCGAACACCCGCGCTTTGTCCTCCTGTAGATCGCGGTTATATGTCAATGGCAGGGCCTTCAGCATGGCTAGTAATGCTGTCAGCTCTCCCAGGGCGATGCTCGACCTGCCCCGGACCAATTCCGCCACATCTGGGTTCTTCTTCTGTGGCATTATCGAGCTGCCAGTGGCGAAGGCGTCGCTCACTTCTACGAACCCGAACTCGGGGGAGGACCAAAGCACGATCTCCTCGCAAATGGAGCTCAAATGCATCATGCACAAGGCCGCCACGAAGCCGTACTCCGCCGCGAAATCGCGGTCGCTGACGCCGTCCATGGAGTTCTCGCATGGCGCCTTGAAGCCAAGGGACCTCGAGACGTAGGCGCGATCTATCGGGAAGGTCGTTCCGGCGAGGGCGGCGCTGCCCAGGGGGCAGACGTTCAGCCGCTGATAGGAATCGAGGCATCGCTCCAGGTCGCGCTGCAGGCGAGCGACATGAGCTAGAAGATGATGCGCCAGAGTCACCGGCTGCGCATGTTGCATGTGCGTGAACCCCGGCATGATGGTATCGAGGTTCTCTTCGGCCTTCGCCATCAGCACCTTTTGCAGATTCGCGATCAAAGAGCAGGTCTCCAGCGAATAATCGCGGAGGAACATGCGGAAGTCGGTTGCCACCTGATCGTTGCGGGAGCGTGCCGTGTGCAGTCTCGCCCCTGCCTCGCCGATCCGCTCGATGAGGCGGAACTCTACGTTGGTATGCACGTCCTCTAGCTTCTCCGAGAAGCGGAAGTCTCCCGTCTCCAGCTCCTCCATCAGGTCGTGGAGCCCGTTGACCATCGATCGCACGTCAGACTTGGGCAGAATGCCCTGTTTCGCCAGCATACGAGCGTGCGCGATCGACCCTATGATGTCGTACCATGCCAATCGGCGGTCGACGGACAGGGAGGAGCTGAACGCCAGCGTCTGATCACTTGCGATTTCTTTGAACCTTCCTGACCACATCACGCGATTGCTCAACCTTCTCCACCTTTCCCTTGTGCGCCGCGGCGACGGTCTTCAATGGCAGACCCCACACATAAATGAAACCCTTGGCGCAGGAATGGTCGAACTGATCCCCCTGCGCATAGGTCGCGAGGCCTGTGTCGTACATCGAATAGGGTGATTTGCGGCCGACCACTTGGGCGGTGCCCTTCTGCAATCTCGCTCGTACGGTGCCGGTGACATATTCCTGGGTCTTGTCCACGAACGCGTCCAACGATTCCCGCAACGTGCTGAACCAGAGCCCATCGTAGGCGAGCTCGCCATATTTCTGATCGATCGAGGCCTTGAACTTGATGACGTCCTTCGGCAGCACCAGCTTCTCCAGGTCTTTGTGCGCGGTGATGAGGACGGTCGCAGCCGGGCATTCGTAATTCTCCCTGGATTTGATCCCTACCAAACGATCCTCTATATGATCGATCCTTCCAACGCCGTTCCTTCCGGCGATGGCGTTCAGCTTCGTCACGAGCTCGACCCCGTTCATACTATTTCCGTTCAAGGATGTCGGGATGCCTTTCACGAAGCCAATCTCGATATATTCTGGCTCGTTAGGAGCGACGGCAGCGGAAACGGTCCACTCGAACGCGTCCTCGGGCGGCTCTTGGTAAGAGTCCTCGAGAACGCCGCACTCGATGCTCCTTCCCCACAGGTTCTCATCGGTCGAATAGGGGCTTTCCTTCCTCACCGTTATCGGGATCTTGTTGACCCGGGCGTATTCGATCTCGTCCTCTCTGGTCATCACCCACTCGCGCATGGGTGCGATGATTCCCATCTCTGGAGCGAGCGCGCCGATGGAAACGTCGAAGCGCACTTGGTCGTTACCCTTGGCGGTGCAGCCATGCGCGATGAAAGAGGCTCCTTCCTTCCGAGCGACCTCAACCAGTTTCTTGACGATGAGGGGCCGGGCGATGGACGTGCAGACCGGATAGGATCCCTCGTACATCGCGTTCGCCTTCAAGGAGGGGAATATGTAATCGGTGACGAACTCGTCCTTTGCATCGATGGCATAGGCGCTGATCGCCCCGATCTTCTTGGCCCGGTCGATAGCCTCTGTCATGTTCCCGGGCTGGCCGACATCGACCCCCACGGCGATCACATCGACGTTATGTTTCTCTTGCAGCCAGCGGATAGCGACGGAAGTGTCAAGACCACCTGAATAGGCGAGTACCACTCGCTTGCGCTCAGACTTGCTGGGTTTCATTGGAATCTCGGTTGCTACTCGAGATTCGTTATTAAGGATTGCTGACATAAAAGCGACATCGCCGGTATACCCAAGTCTTCTTTGGGACATGCCTCAGCCAGGCTCGCATCGTCCCCTCGAAAACACCCCTCCCCTCAAATGTCTAGTTTCGGTCATCACGTTTTATATGCGGTCCATAATCAGCGGAACTCTAGTTTCATTGATGTAGGGAGAGCGTGAGCGTTTTCTCCATGCGATGAAATAAGAGAAGGAAAGGAAATAAATGGTTAAAGCGGCCATCATCGGCGGTTCCGGTTATACTGGCGGAGAGCTTGCAAGGCTTTTGTGCCGCCATCCTAAGATCTCGTTGGAAGCGATGACATCGCGTCGTTTGGCAGGGTCCAAGGTAGCGGACGAGCATAGTAACCTAGGAGGCTTCGTCGACCTGAAATATGAGCAGGTCCTCGACGTTAAGGAGAAGTACGATATCGTCTTCGTGGCGGCGCCTCATGGCGCTTCGATGGAGATCGTGCCTTCCTTGATCGAAAGGGGCATGAAGGTGGTCGATCTCAGCGGTGATTACCGCCTCTCCGATCCGAAGGTCTACACCAAATGGTATGGGCTGGAGCACAAGGACGTGAAGAACCTCGGGATCTCAGCATATGGAATTCCCGAGCTGTTCAGGGACGAGGTCGCATCGGCAAAGCTGGTCGCCAACCCCGGATGCTATCCGACCTGCACCTGCCTCGGCCTCGCGCCATTGTTCGCGGACGATGCGGTCGAGGAAAGGGTAATTGTCGACGCTAAATCCGGAACATCGGGCGCTGGGATGGAACCAACCATGATGACCCATCATCCCACTTGCGGATCGCAGATCATACCCTATAAGGTCGGGACCCATCGTCACTCCCCGGAGATACAGATGGCGCTAGAGAAGGTGTCAGGCTCACCGATAGAGCTGATCTTCACCCCACACCTGATGCCGATCGTGCGGGGGATGCTATGCACCAGTTACGTCCAGATGAAGAGGACCTTTGATAAGGAATATTTATTAAGGCTCTATTCTGAATTCTATTCTGGTAAGAGGTTCGTAAGAATGGTCAGGTCTCCGTCTATCTCCTCCGTGGTCGGATCGAACTTCTGTGAGATCGGACTGGAGTTGGTCGGGACGAGCACCGTCGTCGTAATGAGCACAATAGATAATCTCGTAAAGGGTGCGAGCGGACAGGCGATTCAGAACGCCAACATCATGCTCGGCTTGCCTGAGACAGCGGGATTGGACTTCCCGGGATTGGGGGTGTGAGGGTGAAATCGATCGAAGGAGGGATAACGTCCCCGTTGGGATGGAAGGCGACCGGCGTGCGCTCCGGGATCAAGAAGGACAGGTTGGACCTGGCGGTCCTCTATTCGGAGACGTCGGCAAGGACCGCTCTGGCATACACGCAGAACAAGGCCAGGGCGGCACCGATCGAGGTTATGATGCGCGACGATCCCCAGATGCTCAGGGCATTTGTGATCAATTCAGGGAACGCGAACGCGTTGACTGGCCCGAAGGGGATGGAGGACGCGGAGGGTATGCGTACGCTCACCGCCCAACTCCTTAACGTGAAGCCAGTCGAAGTCGGGGTTGCCTCCACTGGGGTCATTGGTCGCTATCTGCCGATGGACATGGTGACGAAGGGGATCACCGACGCGGTAAAACAGCTGGAGCGCGGTAGTGAAGCTAATATCTCTGCGGCAAAGGCGATAATGACCACGGACACGAAGATGAAGACCGTGGCTTGCCAGGTTACATTGAGCGATGGGACACTGGCGACCATCGGAGGGATCGCAAAGGGTTCTGGCATGATCTCTCCGGCGATGAAGGTGCTCCATGCCACCACCCTGAGCTTCGTCACCACCGATGCGCGTCTGGATAAGCCAATTGGCGCGAAATGGCAAACGGTCATGGATTCCAGCTTCAACGTGATCAACGTGGACGGAGACCAGAGCACCAACGACATCTCAGCCTTCATGGCCAATGGCGCAGCGGGCGGGATGCCGGCCGACGACCAACCAGAGTTCTGGGACGCGGTCATGTGGGTGGCGAAGTGGTTGGCCAAGGCAGTGGTCATCGACGGCGAGGGGGCGACCAAACTGGTCGAGGTTCATGTCACCGGCGCGAAGGACGACAATGAGGCGAGGGTGGCGGCGCGCTCCATCGTCGCTTCGAACCTGGTAAAGGCCGCGATATTCGGGGCTGATCCCAACTTCGGGCGTATCCTTGCAGCGCTGGGCAACTCGGGGAGCGAGTTCGACATCTCCAAGGTTCGCTTGCGACTGTCGAACGGTAAGACCGTCGCGCTGTTCGGGAATGGCGTCCCCCTGATCACGCCTGGCTCGGCGGAAGAGCAGGTGGCGAGCGCTATCCTTCATGAGAAGCGCATGGTGGTCGAACTCGATTTGGGGATCGGGAACGGGGCGGGCGAGGCTTGGGGATGTGACCTGAGCTACGAGTACGTCAAGATAAACGCCTCGTACACGACCTGAGGCCGGACATGGTAAGCATCGATAAGCGGCGGTATCCTCTTGCCACCAGGCTGCGCGGCAAGAAAGTGGTCATCAAGTTCGGGGGCAGCTCCATCGGCGGCGAAAATGAGCTGGATAATTTCGCTAAGGACATATCCTTCTTGGTCTCGCTCGGAGTAAAACCATTGATCGTGCATGGTGGAGGGCCAGAGATCAGCGATGAGATGAAAAGGCGCGGCATGACGGCAATAAAGGTCGCGGGCCTGCGCATAACGGACGATGCCACCCTGGCTGTTGCCATGGACGTTCTCGCCAACATCAATAACCTGATAGTGGAAGCATTGAAACGTGTGGGGCTGAAGGCCGTGGGCATGGCAGGCGGGGAATGCAGCACCGTGATGTGCAGGAAGATGAAGCCATCGAAAGCGAAGGATGAGAATGGAAGGGATATCGCCGTGGATCTGGGCAACGTCGGGGAGATAACGAAGGTCGAGCCCTCAAAGCTCAAGTTGCTATTGACCTCCGGATTCGTTCCAGTGATCTATCCGATATGCTCTGCTGGCAAAGGCAGGATGATGAACGTGAACGCCGATACAATGGCGGCCCACATCGCAAAAGCGATCGGTTCTGAGGACCTTGTCTTGGTGACCGACGTCACGGGCATTATGCGAGAGTTCGGCAAGGAAGAGACAGTCATCCGGCATGCGACCATCGATGAGATTGACGAAATGATCGAATCGGGCGTCGTGAGCGACGGCATGATCCCAAAGGTGGAGGCGTGCAAGGTAGCCGTCAAAGGAGGGGTCAGCAGAGCGCATATGGTCTGTGGCCTGGAGAAGAGCATCATCGTCGATGCCCTCTTATCCGATGGGGAACATGGTACAGTCGTCACGAGGTAGATCAATGAGCCAGACTTTGGACGATATCAAGAAGCTCTCCGCTTCCTACCTATTCCAGAACTATGGTCGTGAGGAGGTCTGCTTCGAGCGCGGTGAACGGGAGTTCCTTTTCGACCTCAACGATCAGCGGTACACGGACTTCGTGGCCGGCATCGCGGTGAACGCCCTCGGGCATGATCATCCTGCGATAGTCGACACCATCTCCGCTCAGGCGAAGCGTCTCATCCACGTCTCCAATCTTTATTATATCAAGGAGCAGGCGGAACTCGGAGAGGCGATCGCATCTATCGTCCCCTGGCCATTGGCCGTTTCGCTCTTCGTGAACAGCGGCGCCGAGGCGAACGAGGCAGCCCTTAAATTGGCATCGAAGCGGACCGGCCGCCCTCGTTTCGTCGCCACCAGGAACTCCTTCCATGGGCGCACGTCCGCTTCCCTTTCGGCAACCGGACAGGCGAAGTACCAACAAGGGTTCGAGCCACTCCTCTCGAAGGCTTTCGACTTCATGGACTATGGCAGCGTGGAGCAACTGAAGTCTTCTGTGACCCGTGAGACCGCTGCCTTGCTGGTCGAGCCGATCCAAGGGGAGGGCGGGGTCATCGTCCCCAGCCAGGAGTTCATGAGGGCTGCGAGGGACGTATGCACCGACGTCGGCGCGTTGCTGATCATCGACGAGGTCCAGACCGGATTTGGAAGGACCGGCAAATGGTTCGGGTTCGAGCATTTCGGCATCGTCCCGGACATAATGACCGTGGCCAAAGCGTTGGGCGGAGGCTTTCCCATCGGTGCAATCGTTTCCAGCCTAGAGATATCAAAGACGTTCACTCCCGGTTCGCACGGGACAACCTTCGGAGGAAATCCCCTCGGCTGCGCGGTCGCCACCGCAGTGATCGGCGCGATGAAGCAGGAGAGGCTGGTGGAGAGGTCGGCCAAGAAAGGGGAGGAATGGATGGCGGTCCTTCGGGGCATCGCACTTGAGCACGGTAAGATCCGCGAGATCAGGGGGAAAGGCCTGATGATAGGGATCGTGATGGAAGGCGAAAAGGCAAAGGAGTTCCAAAGGTACGCGTTCAAAAGGAGGCTGCTGGTGAATGTCGCGGCAGGAAAGACCATCCGCCTGGTGCCCCCCCTGATAATCAGCGATCAATCCATTGGAGCTTTCAATGAGTCGCTGCGGTCCTTCCTGACTGCGCCCTGATGCAACGTTTTAATAACTCTCAATCTTTTCGTTAGCTCCTTATGAAGGAGCAGTCCCAGAAGGAGAGCATCGCTGAGCGCACCCGTACGTACATCGATGCGCACCCGAGTATCAAGGACTGCATATCAAAAGATCTCATCAATTACTCCTCGTTGGCGCGCCAGATAATGAAAGACCTGGTGATCGAGAACGAGGAAGCGGTGATGATAGCCTGCCGTCGGTACGCGGTCAAGATCGCGAAGAGCGATCACGAGCGTGATATCCTCAAGATCCTTGCCAACTCGAGCCTGGAGGTGCGGACCAAGATCTGCATCGTCACGGCGAAGAACGACTGGACTGTGTTGCATCGTTTGGAGAGCGTTTTCCAGCGCCTCATCAACGAAAAGGCGATAATGCAGGTCATCCAAGGCGCGAGGGCGATTACCGTCATCGCGGATGAGAAGCTCAAGAACGACGTGGTGAACGCGGTCGGCCGGGAGAACATCCTGAAAGTGCGAGTAGATCTGGTGGAGATAACCGTGAAATCTCCAGAACGGATCGTCGAGACCTCCGGAGTCTTCGCGTTCCTGGCTTCTAACCTTGCTGAGAACAACGTCAACGTCGTTGAGACGGCCAGCTGCTATACCGACACCATATTCATCGTCAACGAAGCGGACATGATCTATGGCTATTCCATCCTCACCAAGCTCATCGAGAGCGCCGAGGCCGTCGAGACGATGGAAGAGCAATAAGCGCTCGCGAGCTCGATCCCCCTTTGCACCGTCGGAAATCGTTGATTGATTTCTATTTCGTACTGGATATTATGTCGTCCGGCGCAACTACCGGATTTGATGGGCATCTATATGTGCAGGAAAGTGGAGTGTATTTCATGAGGACGCCAAATGGTCAAAATACCCGATGTTCGCATCGAGCCGCCTGGACCGAAGGCCAGGAAAATCATCCAACTCGATAAGAAGTATGTGGCCACATCCACGAAGTCGACGCCCCTCGTGGTGGAGAAGGCCAAAGGCAGCACGGTCTGGGATTCAGACGGGAATTCCTATATCGATTTCTCCAGTGGGGTGTCGGTAATGAACGTCGGCCATTGTCATCCCAGAGTGACGAAGGCGATAGCCGATCAAGCAAAGTTATTCGCTCATTTCGCAGGAACGGACTATTATCACGAACTCCAAGCCGATCTGTCACAGAGATTATGTAGGCTGGCACCTGGAGGTTGCGACAAGAAGATCTTCCTGAGCAATTCTGGAACGGAGTCGGTCGAGGCAGCTATGAAACTGGCTCGATGGTCCAGCCATAGGGGACAATTCATTTCTTTCATCAATGGATTCCACGGCCGAACCCTAGGCTCTTTGTCCCTTACGGCCAGTAAGGCCGTCCAGCAAGAAAGGTACTTCCCCACGACCCCCGGGGTGACACATATCCCCTACGGCTACTGTTATCGCTGTGCCTATCACTTGGAATATCCTTCATGCGGTATTTGGTGCGCAAAGATGATCGAGGAGGTGCATTTCGATACACATCTGCCACCGGAGGATGTGGCGGCACTATTCCTCGAACCGGTTCAGGGCGAGGGCGGATATATCGTCCCGCCAAAAGAATTCCCTCAGATCATCGCCAAGACGTGCAAGGCACATGAAATTCTGTTGGTCGATGACGAGGTCCAAGCTGGCATAGCGCGGACTGGTAAGTTCTGGGCCATCGATCACTATGATGTCGTTCCTGATGTCGTTTGCGCTGCCAAAGCACTTGGCTCCGGTGTCCCGATCGGGGCGACGATTTTCAGGAGCGAATTGGACTGGAAAAAGATTGGATCGCACTCCAACACCTTCGGGGGGAATGCTCTGGCATGCGCTGCTGCCCTGACCACCCTGGACATTATCGATTCCGAGAAACTGGTCCTGGCGGCAGAGAAGAGGGGCCGCCTTCTCAATCGTCGATTGCATGAGATGATGGAAGAATATCCGATTATCGGTGACGTGAGAGGCTTGGGACTTATGCAGGCGACGGAGTTCGTTCTAGATCCGCGAACAAAAGAGCCAGCGGTCGAAGCCCGGAACAAGATGGAACTGCTCGCATTCAAGCGAGGTTTGATCATCCTAGGTTGCGGCATATCGGCAATGAGATACATTCCGCCCTTGACAATTACCGAAAAGGACCTCGACGCCGGAGCCGATGTGCTCGAGAGCGTCATCCGGGACGTCAGCCGGGACATCGGACTAAAGTGAGGAACTCTTGTTAAATGATGAATGGATGGATGGAGCCACCAGGGAGAGTTGAACTCCCGACCTGCTGATTACAAGTCAGCCGCTCCACCAGGCTGAGCTATGGTGGCTTCTTGCCCTCGTAATTTGCTCTCTGTTTATCATGTTTTCTACGGTGAGGGACCATTCAAGACGCAAAACTGCCCACTCGCCCCTCACCGCATCATCCGATACGGAGATGAATATATCATCGGCGCTAGCATCTCCACACATTTGCTTGGAATCTGGAAATGATGATCGAGACGTTGGACCGGAAGATGAAAGATGGCTTGACCGCTATCTGATTAGGTGGAATACTGGTCATGACCAAAAGATATAATAATGGCGAAGGGATGACGCAAAACATCTAATTGCGTCATACACTGGTGAAGTTCCATGTCAGCCGATGAGATTGAGAAGATACTTAAGATCGCCAAGGGAGATATTATCAGGTTGGATTACAGCGGTTACCTAGTTGATGGTGGAGAGCTGTTCGACACCTCGAGCGCCGATGTGGCGAAAGAGGGAGGGATATTCGATGAGAACGCCACCTATGGTGCGATTCCGGTATTGGTCGGAAGCGGCAGGTTGTTCGAGGGATTGGACGAGGCAATTATCGACTCCAATGTCGGCGAAGAACGAGAAATAGTGCTCACCCCTGAAAAGGCAGCTGGGCCAAGAGACCCAAAGCTAGTCGAGCAGATACCATTGCGGGAATTCCTGCGGCAAGAGATCGAGCCGCAAGTTGGAATGGAGGTCAATATGAAGAACCGCGTGGGGATGGTCATGTCGGTCAGCCCGCGCATGGTGCGTGTGGACTTCAACCGCAGGTTCGCCGGCAGACCTTTGAAGTACAAGTTCAAGGTGACATGCAAGATCGAGGATGACATTGAGAAGGTGCAGTCACTGATCCAGATGGACTATGGCAACGCCGAAGGTTTCGTTGTGAAAGTGGACGGAGAGAACTATGACATCACCCTTCCGGACGTATGTAAGTATGACCAGAAGTGGATCCTGGCCAAGTATAAGGTCGTCGCCGATTTGAGGGATAACTTCAATGCCAAAACCATCCGTTTCATCGAAGAATATCTCAAGAAAGATGAAGCGAAGAAGGATGAGCCGAAGCNNGTAGGGCGAGTGGCCTAGACTGGATATGGCAGCAGCCTCCTAAGCTGCAGGTCCGGGGTTCGAATCCCCGCTCGCCCGCTCCCATTTCTTAGCCAGACAATTATTCAGATTCAATTAAAAAAACATCTGGACAATGTATTCGCTATACCCCATCTATTACTGAACAACACTGAACAGAGGACGAATAAAATTCGCATCGTCGCAAAAGGTCCCTGAGGCTTGACTGCAGGCATCCATGCTTCGCAGTCTTCTGCTCCTTCTTCCAGGCTGCACCATCACGAAAGGAAGCTTCTTGGTCTCGCATGCAAAGTCCATGGTGTTGCACCTCCGAATATTCAGGCAGCGTCAATAACCTTGGAGTTGCACCCCAATTATTCGAAAAAGAGAAATTCGCCAGGAGATACTATATGAGTCTCCTGCACGCTATTATTGCAAAACACCTTCATTGCGATCAAGTCTGCATTCTAAATCTTCGAGGTCTCCCATTGTCAAAGAACATCAAGCTGATGTTGGTCATGCTGATCAGTCTTCTCCTGGCCACCAGCCTGTTCTATCTTTTATTGTCAGTGCCGGCTGTGACTCAGTTGAATATAGACCTCTTCCTCTGGATCAACCAGTTCTACTGGTCGCCTTTGGCACAGGTCGTTGCAGTCCTTGAGGAGGTAGACACATTCGCCTTTTTGGCCCTCGTGATTGCCCTTATCCATTTTAAAAAACACAACGTCGCAATGGCCATTCTGGTAGCCATCCTAATCGAGACTCTGTTCACCGTCGCCGTCAATCACGTGTTCGTCCAACCTCGACCGTTCCAGGTGTTGACCGGCATTGATTTCGCCTTTCAGCCTTATGGATATTCGTTCCCCTCCGGGCATGCGGCCCGAATGATAGCCGCTTTTACCGCATGGTGCGTCCTGGAAAAAAAGTATTATCTTCCGTTTATAATCTTAGCCGTTCTACTTTGCATCAGTCGGGTGTATATCGGAGTGCACTGGCCGATGGATTCAATTGCAGGTGCGGTCATGGGTTTAATAATCGGCTACGTGGTCGCGAAGTTAAACCTCAACCCCCTGCTGGTTAGACTCACGGATCTCATCCATCGCATTAAAGCGCGCTTCAAGCGAAAAGGAAACCTAACAGCCTAGGGATCCATGAAAAGGTCGCTCCTTCAACGCTTCCGATCGAAGGTGAATCCTTTTTGATTCAATATGGCATGAATCGACTGAATGACGGATCGGTTAGACGCTAGTCGTCGAATTGAAGCAATATCGAAGGCATGCAGCCATTCTTACCGACTATAGGTGCAATCCGAAGATCCCGAACCACGCTAGCACAGCCAATACTATAACGATTATAATGATGGCGCCAAGTACTCCGATTCTTGCTGCTCCGTTGCTTCTCAATGGGAGGCTCATGTCAGAATATAGCCGAGGCAGCACTATGTCAATCTGACTGATGCAAAGTGGGGAGGTATTGCATTAGGATTTTGAAGTCCTGGATGCCACTAACGTTCACGATTATTTAGACTGCGACAATTTCCTATCTATATCTATATATAAATATGTATAATTTATGACGGCATTGGAAAAATAAAATGAAGTAATAAAATTTATTAGAATTTATTCTAGTGATGAATTCACAATGATGAATTGGGATCGGGGAAAAATTTCAGAAAAAGTGCATATTCATTTCTCTTCCTCCCCTGTTCGAACCCTGATCGACTTCAGTACTGGTAAAACGAAGATCTTTCCGTCGCCCACTTCGCCCGTTCGAGCAGAATTGCAAATGGTATCGATCACCGAATTCACCATTGAGTCCTTGACCACGACCTCGATCTTGGTCTTGGGTAGCATATCGATCCGGAACTTGCCCGCACGATGGGTGAATTCCAAGCCCTTTTGCTCGCCGCGCCCCTTCACTTCGAAGACCGTCATGCCATGGACCTTGATCGCCTCCAATGCGGATTTCACCGCACCTAGCTTCTCGGATCTGATTATCGCCTCCACCTTCATCATTTATTCACCTCAATTATAAGCGCTCTCCCCATGCTGGATCATGTCCGCTCCGATTCTCTCTTCTTCTTTGGTCATTCGGATACGCATCACTTTGCTCAGAGTCCACATCACGAAGGCCGTGATACTGAAGGCGAAGACCCATACCACCGCTACAGCTGCTAGTTGGGCTATCAACAGGTTAGCGCCTCCCCCATAGAAGAGGCCGTCTTTGCCGGCCGCATTGACCGCGGTGGTGGCGAAGAACCCAGTGGCAATCGCCCCCCATGTTCCACCGATGCCATGCACGCCCCAAACGTCCAGGGCGTCATCGAATCCATATCTGCGACGTAGGATGATGCCCCCGTAGCAGAAACCGCCTGCCCCGATGCCGATGACAATTGCCCCGCTTGCATCAACGAATCCGGAAGCGGGGGTTATCGCAACAAGCCCGGCCACCGCACCGGAGATCATGCCCAGCACTCCAGGCCTTCCCACGTGCAGCCAATTTATCAAGCCCCAGACCACAGCCGCTGTGGCTGCCGCAATTTGAGTCGTTACGAATGCTTGTGCGGCAAGGCCGTTCGACCCGATGGCGCTTCCACCGTTAAACCCGAACCATCCTACCCATAGCAGGGCACCGCCCAAAACAACGAACGGGATGTTATGAGGCGTCTCCGGTCCCCCATTCGAAGCAGAGACCCTTTTGCCAAGGATTAGCACCGCTGAGAGGACAGAAATCCCTGCTGTGATGTGAACGACCGTCCCTCCGGCAAAATCCAGGGTTCCAAGTTGCGCCAAGAAGCCTCCTCCCCAAACCCAATGTGCGACCGGAATGTAGACCAAGACGGTCCATATGCCCAAGAATATGACCAAGGCTTTCAATCTCATTCTCTCGGCAATGCCACCGATGATGAGCGCCGCCGTGATGATAGCAAACATCCCTTGGAACATCATGTAAAGGATGCCAGGTATGCTGGGTCCATATGCCGCGCTCAGTGGATCTTGGCCTACGCCCTTCAGCATCAACCAATCTAGGTTCCCGATGAACGGACTGCCGTTCGATCCAAATGCCAAAGAGAACCCTGCAATCACCCATATCAGGGTCACCATTCCAAGAATTATTATCGTCTGCCCGAGGATGGAAAGCATGTTCTGCTTTCGCAGCATCCCGCCATAAAAGAATCCTACCGCTGGAATCATGAGGAATACCAGTGCGGTGGAGATCAACATCCATGCTGTGTCGCCTGAGTCGATTGCCATTTCCTCTTCACCTCTCATCTCCCTATTTCCGGCCTATTTCCAGTTGCGAACAAAGGCACCTCCTCGGGAGTTTGAGAGCGGTGACCTTGCTTGCGTTTCTTCATTTCGGCATATGTATCGTATTTGACTTCAATCATAGACAATCAGCTAAATAAATTCTATTATATGATACATATACTCAACTATTCCAATAATACTAGACGTGTGTATAATCGGAATCATGAATTGCCGATTCATCTCAAATTGTATCTCTTGTGATTCCAGTAATCCTTATGCTTAAAACGCGGAATTCTGAGTGAGGGGTTGGTTCAATGAAACATCATTCCTAATTGCCGAGTATCCGAGTGCCAGAGCAAAGGTTAATAAATAATTGGCGCAGGTCATTTTTGGAGGTGTCAGGAATCCCCAAAGTCATATGGTTTGAGCTAAATGCGGATGAGCCGAAGAGAGCCATGGAATTCTATGCTAAGGTCTTCGGTTGGAAGTTCGAAAAGTATCAAGATCAGGAGTATTGGCTTGTAAGAGGCGGGGAAAAGGAAGAGCCGGGCATCGACGGTGCGATTCAACCGAGAAGGACAAAGAGCGCCCCGGTTGTAAATACCATTAGCGTTCCGAAAATCGATGAAACGATAAAGAAGATCGAGAAGAACGGCGGTAAGGTCGTCGTGCCGAAAATGGAGATACCCATGATGGGGGCTCTTGCATATTTCGTCGATACCGAGGGCAACACGCATGGGATAATGCAGGTCGCTCCCCAGATGAAGAAGTGACCCCTGGGCACTTTACGGCTCAGACCGATGGCTGGCCACTAACTCTTTTAGTCCAGCGAGGCAAGGGAGTCAGCAAGCTTTCAGTGCTGACTCATACAATTTTTTTATTAAATGCGCCATCAATTCTGGATTTTACGTTCAGCCTTGGCCTTCCCCATCAAATGACCGCTATAGGCCAATGCCCAAAAGATGCCAGAGTAGAACACTATCCTCTCCATCCCTCCGACCCCCAATCCGAGATAATTGCCAGTGACCATCAGGACAAGCGCTGAGAGTCCAAGCAGACCGAGGATGATCGACATCCAAGAGAACGGCGATTCCAGTCTCTTGAACGAATAGATGGCTGCGAGGTTTCCAAAGACGAAAGCAAGCAATGCGAAGGTGGCATGAGGCACGGCATTGTTCTCATTAAACACGCCCACCCCTAATGCCCCCAATCCGGAAAGTCCGAAGAACAGCCAAAGAAGATCCCTCTTGTCTTCGATTCGGATCAATGCGGCAGCCATCAGCACTATTGCCCCAAAACCAATCAATGCGAACGAAAAGATGCCCTGAGAAGGTTCAGGTCCGACCCCAAGATCACTGATGTAATTCTGCGAAACGCTGTAACCCGGATAAAGGAATTCAGCGACATGAACCAGGAAGAGCACTTCTAAACTCGCCAAGAGAAGCCAAGGACCTGGTTTGCGGAAGTTCATCGTTCCAATGAAACCGCGGCGTGAATATAAAGGATTTGAACCTCAATATTTTACGAATAATTCGTCGAAGGGTAAATGAACAGCCGGCCCTTCTCATGCTTCATGGCATCGGACAGGGGTTGGGAACAAGTCGAATGTACTTGCGAAACTTGCAACACCTATGACCTAAGGGGTCTTTGGAAATGTGAATGCCAGGCATTGAACGTCTCCAAGAACGAGGTCTGTTGGAAATGCAAAAGCCATAGACCGAGTTCCACAATCAGAGAGTGATCTTCATCATAATGAGCTTGGGTTGCGATCATGGCCCAAAAGAATGCCTCAGAAATATTAAGTCAAATGGAATCTGATATCGAAAGTGAGCGTTGGAATAAATGCGCGAATTCGACGTGATCGTTATCGGTTCAGGAGCAGGGATGAATGTCGCCGCCAGAGCTCGCTCCAACAACCTTTCTGTGGCTCTGGTCGAGGACGGCCCCTTGGGAGGTACTTGTCTAAACCGAGGATGCATTCCAAGCAAGGTTCTGATCGAACCGGCGACCATAGCTAGGGAGATAGAAGACGCGAGGCGCATCGGGGTCTTTGCAAAGGTCGAGCGCATGGATTTCGAATTGGTCCGAAAGCGAATGCGGGAACTCGTCTTGAAGGACCGAAGGGGCATGGAGCAAGGCGTCGCATCGGACAAGGAGCTAGGGTTCTATCCAATGCGTAGTTATTTCGTAGGTCCAAAGACAATGCAATGCGGATCGGAACAAATCCGCGCTCCAAAGATCATCATATCGGCGGGTGTAAGGACCAATGTGCCTGTAATACCTGGGCTTGAAGAAGCAAAGTACCACACCTCAGAGACGATCTTCGATATCGAGAGATTGCCTCGTCGTCTTGCAATTATCGGCGGAGGTTACAAGGCATGCGAGTTCGGCCACTTCTTCTCGGCCTTCGGGGTCGAGGTCACCATCATCGGTCGTAACCCAGCGCTATTACCTCAGGAGGAGCCCGAGATTAGCGAGCTGATGTTCCAGAAGATGTCCGAAATCGCAGATATCCGAGTGAACCAGGAAATCATCGAGGTCAAACAGGCACCATCCGGGAAGATCGCGGTCCATCGCGATCGCTCCGGAAGCGATCAAAAAGAAATCGAGGTGGACGAGATCCTTTTGACCACAGGTGTGAGGAGCAATTCCGACCTTCTCCACGTAACCGAGACGGGCGTGGCCCTTGGTCCGACGGGATACATTGCGGTGAATGAGTACCTGGAGACCTCAGTGCCAGGCATATGGGCGTTCGGGGATATCATCGGCAGAAATATGTTCCGTCACACCGCCAATTATGAGGCGGATGTGGTGTGGTACAATGCCTTCGGGAGCGTGAAGGTCAAGCTGGACGAGCATGCCGTTCCTCATGCGGTCTTCGCCTATCCGGAGATCGGCTCGGTGGGGATGACAGAGGCGCAAGCGAAAGCCCGAGGGCACAAATACTTCATCGGCTTCGCCCCCTACGATAGCACGGCAAAAGGGTTCGCGATGGCCGACGAAGACTCGTTCGCAAAGGTGATCGTCGATGCGGAAACCATGCGCATTCTGGGGGCCCATATCGTCGGGCCTCACGCCTCGATATTGGTCCAACCTTTGGTCTACCTCATGAACTGCGGAGATCAGAACTACTTGCCATTAGCGCGGAGCCAGACGATTCATCCAGCCCTTAGCGAAGTTGTGGTCAACGCCTTCGGCAACCTCATGGACCCAGAGCATATTCATGTGCATCAGAACTAGTTCAATAGAGGCGTGTTTCCGTTTATCTCATGGACTGGAACGCTGTTCAAGCGTTTCACCATGCGTTCTCCTACTATTCCTACTAGGAAAGGGATCGGTGGGGTGAAGTAGATCATGGACCCAACGAGGGCGACTATCTTCTTGGAGGTCCCGATCTCCTTGATCTTGACCAGCAATGGGTCTTGGGCGTCCACTTCTATAATTCTCCCTAGCATAGAACGCAGTATCAGAACGTCCGCGACGAAGACAACACCCATACTCCACGCCACCACTTGGGACATGGTCATCTCCTTGCCCCCTGGTTTTGTTCTCTTAGCCAAGATCTGACGGCGGAAATCCTCTGCTCCATTCCCTTCGAACTCGGTATATGCGCAGCCGATGGTGTTCAAAGAATGGGAATCGCTTCCTCCCAATAGCGCCCATCTGCCTGACGCGGCATGCTGAGATGCTTTGCTATTAGCATAACCGTCGACATGGCCAGCATTGAGCACCTCCAAGCCATCAATGCTGAGCAGGTCAACCTTCAGGCCGAGCGCTGGAACATGTTTGCTGAACGGATGGGGAGATACCACCAACCCGTCCTGGGCGCGGATCCGTTCTATCGTCTCGATGGCGCTCAAGCCTTTGGGGACATCCTCTTTTAGGAATAGGCCCAGGATCTCACCATCGCGAGTACTGACCTCCTCTCCAACTATGACCTGTGTACCAGGAAAATCCTTCTCGTACTCTTTCGCCTTGAGCCCGCCTAGTACAGTATTGTGATCAGTCACACAAACCAAGTTCAATCCAGCCAGATTAGCCTGTTTGACAATATCCCTCGGCTCGTTGACGCTCTCTGGAAAGCGTAAGAAGTTAAGGCGCGCGAGGCCCGAGTACTTGGAATGTACGTGAATGTCAGCCCTGCTCGCCATCTGGATATGTGAACTGGTTTCTACATCAAAAACATTCGCCTTAAGATGCCAATCAAGAGAATTCACTTGTTGGGATTTCTCACCCACATCGTTCTAGGGTCTATTGGCTCCAGCATACGCTTAGAATTGACTAAGAGGGCGAAAAATACGATTCTTCAAGCCGATGGTTTCGAAGACCAACTAACCATGCCAACCTTAATCTACAGCAAATGGTTGCACTGAATATCAATGGACATCATATCTTTGGCAATCCAGTTCGTGAAGGATTTCGTTGGTGGAATGGGAGTCATCGGGATATTCTTGTTGATGACATTAGAGAGTATGTGCTTGCCCATACCAAGCGAGATTATCCTGCCTTTCGGGGGATGGCTGGCATCTGAGGGAAAACTTGATGTCTTCATGGTAGGCCTTGCTGGAAGTCTGGGATGCCTTTCAGGATCGGTCATCGCCTATGCCATCGGTTATTATGGAGGAAAGCCTTTTATCCTGCGCTATGGGAAGTATGTATTCCTAAAAGAGAGGCACATCGAATCAGCAGAATGCTGGTTCAAGAAATATGGCAGCATCGCGATCTTCGGGAGCCGCATGTTGCCTGTGATCAGGACTTTCATTTCGTTACCCGCAGGGGTCTGCAAGATGAACTTCGGTCGTTTCGCAGCCCTCAGCTTCATCGGCTCGGTACCATGGTGCTTCGCTTTTGCCTATGCTGGTTATTACATGGGCAAGAATTGGGAGTCTTTAGGCGGGCTGTATGATATTTTCACCGTTGTCGTCCTTGCTGCGGTTTTCATCCTATTCCTATGGTTCTTCTATTTTCGCAGACGGAAAAAATGCGATGTGGATTTGAAGAAATCAATTTAATCCTAGATTAGGCCGAGTAGTAGTACTCGCCTCTCTCTTTTTGGTCCTTATCCAGCCTAGATCCTGGTTT
>PMBU01000121.1 GCA_003153895.1 Methanomassiliicoccaceae archaeon
GGTGGCCAGGCTCTTCGATGACGAACCGCACAGAACCTTCATCTTTGGAGGAATCCCCCTCTCGGCCTTAAATGATTTGGGAGGCTGGGTCGGGAATTGCGAGAACGTTCCTTAGCAAGATACCAGTCAGAAAACGGATTCAATTCGATAAAGCATTAAGAAGCCATCATCCATCTCCGGTCGAATGGACGACGGCAATCCTAGGAAGACCAAGATGGTGTTTATCGGTGGATACCTCGGAGCGGGAAAGACCACATTGGCTTTTCACGTTGCCCGAGCGCTCCACGACCAAGGCAAATCCGTATCCGTGGTCCTAAATGACCAAGGGAATGTGCTGGTTGACACTCAATTCATGAAGAACGCCGGCGTCGACGTGAGCGAGGTGACCGGAGCTTGCTTCTGCACGAAGTTCGACGAGTTCGTGAAGAATGCCCGCAGCCTGGTCGCGATAGGTCGGCCGGACGTGATCCTCGCCGAGCCCATCGGCACATCGACAAGTCTAATGTCATCGGTGATCGCGCCGATGAAATCGCTATACAAGGACGAATTCCAGGTGGCTCCGCTTTTCGTGGTCGTGGATGGACCGAGAGCCTTGGGCGAAATCGAGCAGGGTGAAGGCTTGGGGTTCGCGGCGAGAAAAATGATCCCGATCCATCAAATGCATGAAGCGGAGGTCATCGTGATTTCCAAGACCGACCTCATGGCCGAGGGCGGGAGGAAGGAATTGGTGGAGCGATTGAGCACCCAATTGACCGACGCAGAACTGATCGAGTTCTCGTCAGTGGACCAACGCAACATCACCAGGATCTTAGACATCATCAATTCAGGCCGCGAGACCTCCAAGCTGGCATCGAACGTGGATCAGAGGGTCTTCAATGCCGAGAAGTCCGCCATGGGCTGGTACAGCGTGAGCTGTAAGATATCCAGTGGGCAGGAGAAGGTGGACGTCTATGATCTGCTGACCGACATAATGAAGCGCATCGCCAATCGGTTCAGGACGGACGACGTGGCACACGTCAAGGTCCTTTTGAGTTCAACGAAAGCTAGCGCGAAGATCAGCTTGGTCGAAGGCTCCATCCAGATAGACGACCTGAAGGGCGCTAGGCATTTCCATGGAGAGGGGGAATTCGTTCTGAATTCCAGAGTGAGGTCGCCACCTCAGCCGCTGCAACTCGCCATTGAAGGGATATTGGAAACGGTATTCTCCAACGCGGGCATTGTCGTATCCGATAAGAAGGTCGCTTGCTTCGTCCCCAAGCCCGATTCGCCCAAACACGCTCAGAAATCTTAGCCGAGACGAGGTCAAGCCAATTCGCTTATGATCCCAAAAAAAGACCTGCAAACATATTAATCCTGCACCTTCGATATCGCAGTTAGGGATGGAATGCAAACCGATTCTACAGTGGAAGCTCCAGCGCAAGACAACGCCGCAATGGAGGCCCACGAAGACTCCAAATCACATGCAGCAGTAGCGGCATCCAACAAGCATCCGAAGCACGACGGTCTGCAGCAGGTGGGGATCATCTTCGGCAACGTGGGGACGAGCGAGTTCCACTTCCGGGTGTTCGGCGACATCGAGACCATGGAATATATCCAGGTGGAGCATCAGCATGAGGGCTGGGTGCTCGGCCGGGTTTCGGAGATGCAGCGCAAGACAGACCTATCGCTGGAAAAGGCGAAACGCATCCAGGATGGCCAGGACGTCGAGATCGACGAAGAGGTGATCGCCAAGGTGGACGTGGTCGGCTTCCGCGATGACCGGGGCCTATTGCAAGTCCCGCGAACCCCCTTCCGGGCCGGCGACAACGTATACAAGGCAACTGGTACTCTCATCAAGGATGTCATCGGGCTCAAGGAGAACATGGACACCGGGGCTTACCTCGGCCTGCTCTTCGGGCATGACATCAGGGTGGAAGTGGACATCAACTCCATGGTCCAGAAGCACGTNNGGGGGCAAGAGCTTCCTCTGCGGGGACTTGATCGAGGAGCTGATGAAGCATGAGGTCACAACGATGATTTTCGACCCTCATGGCGAATATGGAGCAATGCGGGAGAAGGGTTCCTCCGCCAAGAGCCACCGCAATTTCAACGTCGTCCCTCACGGATATCCAGAGCACATCATTGAGTTCGCTACGGACACCACCATCAATACCAAGGCAAAACCGTTGAAGTTCACGCTTTGCAATCTCGAAGCACGAGACATATTAGAACTGACCAGCCTGAAGAGCGCCAAGAACTACCTTACCTCGCTCCGGAAGGCGATCGAATCCATTCGGACGGTCAAGAAGGAGTATTCTCTGAAGGATATCATCGGAGTACTGGACTCTGAGGAGGATGGGCAGAATGCTGCTCTCATCAACGAGCTGGAGTATCTGAACGAGACCAACATCTTCGCCTCCCAGGGAACGAAGATCGATGATTTGGTTGTAAAGGGCAAAGTGACGATAATCAATTTCAAGGGAACGCCTCCCGACATCCAAGAACTGGTGGTCAACCGCATCGCCACCGCGCTGTTCGAGCTGCGGAAGGTCGGCAAGATACCGCCGATGATGATGGTGGTGGAGGAGGCGCACAATTATTGCCCGCAGATCGGGCTCGCCGCGTCGTCCAAGATATTCCGAACCATCGCTTCTGAGGGCCGTAAGTTCGGCCTCGGGCTCACGATAATCAGCCAGAGGGCGGCGAAGATTGACAAGAACGTGCTCTCGCAATGCAACACACAGATGATCCTAAAGGTCACCAACCCCAACGATCTGAAGGCGATCGCCAACTCCTTGGAAGGGCTTTCTGCCGGAATGGAGGACGAGATCCAGCGGTTGCCGATCGGCGTGGCGCTCATCATCGGTGGAAACATCCAGATGCCATTGTTCGTGGAAGTCAGGCCGAGGGAGAGCCGTCACGGCGGCGAGAGCGTGGAGATCATCCCCTCCAAGAGGGTATGAGATGCAGGACCGCATCGGGGAAAAGAAGATCGATAAGTACCTGGATACGACGAAGCGGGCGCTGGAGAAGTTGAAGATCGCTGCCCCGGCCCGTTCCTTCAATCGCAAGCTAGCAGAGAGCTTCCTGGAAATGGCCAATTCATATTTCGCGGACGCGAACCACTTCAAGCAGGAGGGCGATTATGTGAACGCTTTCGCCTGCGTCAATTATGCTCATGGCTGGCTGGACGCTGGTGCGCGCATCGGGCTGTTCGACGTGAGCGAGGACGATCGTTTGTTCACGTTGTACGACTGAACGGTCCTGCAATTCAGGACTTAGATCCATTCATGTCGCAAGCCTTCGTCTGTAACGCGAAAGAAGAGAAAATGGTTGGTGCGTGACTTGATTTGGTTACCAACGCATCTTTCGTCCCATCGTCCCCCAGATGACCCCGGAGACGCCACCGGCGATGATCAGTGAGACGATGAAAACAGCGACGTTCTGATAGCCGTTGTAGTTTTGGGCATAGAAGAAGAGCCAGATTATGAACCAGGCCAGCCAGCCGATCCAGACGAGGGTGGAAACCGCCCCCCTCCATCCGAACCAGCGATTGTTGTGCTGCTGCTTCCAATCCTTTCCTCCTTCCGTCCTGGCGGCCATCCTGAGCCCCCAGCTGACCCACATCGCAGCCAAGGCACCGATCACGACGATGATTGAGACGATGATGATGGCCAGGTTCTGATAGATGTCAAATCCACCAGCCCCGAAGAACAGCCAGAGGATGAAGAACGCGAACCATCCAACGGCGAGCATGATGCTGACGGATACCCGCCATCCCATGCCAGGGACTTCCCAAGGACCTCTCACTCCTTCTATCTCCAAAACATCACCATAAATTGAAAGGCGGAACCGATATATTAATCGGATGAGGCTCAAGAGGAGCTAAAAATAACATCAATCCAGCGCCCAAGCGGTCGACTCCGTGATGCGCGGTCCCCTCCAATCCACTTTCGCCTTGAAGGTCTTACCATGCGAGGAAAGCACCCTCTCCTGTTCCCTGGCGTTTCCCACTGCGAAGAGGCTGTTGCCGAGCATGGTCATGCTGGCCGGCCCGAAGTCCTCCGCGGCGATCACCGCAGCCTCTACTTCTTTCGTGGCCAGGCCCGTCCGCTTCATGAACTCTCGCGAAAGGCGCATCAAGTTCGCCAAAGTAGGCGCGATCGCCATCTTCTCCACGCATTCCTTGCCGACGCGGTTCGCGACCAGTCGCTTCTGCGCATCGCCCAAGACGTCAGAAGTCTTCAGGGGATCGCCGACCACGCAAAGGGTCACGTCCGGTTCGGCGTTGACGCGGTCGATCCGACCATAAGGAGGAAGGCCTTCGACCCGGCGGAACGTAATTCCGCCCCTCGACAGAGCCGCAACGTCACCGAGTCCGGTGCGGCTCTCGATCTCCGCCTCGTGCGCCGCTCTCAAAGCGATCTTGAAAGGCATGTCCAGTAATTCCGAGAGGGCGTGAGCGGCCGACAGCGAGCCCGCGGCGCTCATGCCGAATCCCTGACTGACTGGCAGGTCCATGTTCGTCCTCACCGTCACGTCGAGCTTCCTCTCGCCCAGCACCTTCGCCACCGCCGACCTGGTGACCTGGGCCCGCTCCTCCTTCCCATCCAGGAATATCAGGATGTCGCCGTTGCCCTCCTCGGCATCGACCGTGCTCTCGGCCCCGAGGCTCAAACAGAGGCCAGCGCCCCGCGAACCGGAGCGCAGCGACTCCTTGTGCTCGCAGATCTGGAAGAAGCCAGTTACATGACCGGGGCAAAATGCGGTTACCTTCATGTGACGGACCTCTACTCTATCTTCAGCGTTTCGTCCAAAATATCGTTCGCGACGCTCGCCTTGCTGCCACAGGCCTTGGACCGGCGGCCGTTCTGGCGCAGCATGATGACCTTGGTCTCTCCAGGCTTGACGTCGTGCAGGTCGTTGGCGACGATCATCTCCAATGGGATGGAATCCAATCTCGCCGTTGCTCTCTTGACTAGCTCCCCTTCTTTAATGCCATGCTCGGCTTTGAACGCGATCAGCTTGACATTCTGCTTGCGGATTGCGTCTAGCACCTTCGGGACCGCCTTCATGTGCAGGACCAGTTCCTTCTTCCCCGAGGCGATCTTGCCTGGTTGCGGCTCTGGTGCATAGTCCGCTAATGCGGCAGGAACGAGGACGATGTCATGGTCTATCCCCTTCACCATCTCGAGCAGGCTATCGACCGTCGTGAACCTGCGCAATGGCAGGAACGTCGGCAGGGGGACTGAGCATCGTCCCATCCATAGCTCCACGTCCGCTCCTCGTTGGAATGCGGCGCGAACCAGTTCGACTGCGGTCTCGCCTGTCCCACGATTGGTTATGATGCGCATCTCGTCGATCCGCTCCTCGGATGATCCGCCAATCACCAGGACCCTCTTCGCATGGAAATCGTTCTTGCCGAGGCGGCGCTGGACTGCCATTACTATCTCGGCATTGTCGGCGATCTTGGCCTTCTTGCCCTCTATCTTGGGGTCGAGGAAATCGATCCCGGCGCGCTTCAGCTTCTCAACGTTCTGCTGGATGATGGGGTTGGTGAACATGGTGAGATGCATGGCCGGCGCGATGACGATCGGGACCTTCGAACCTAGGGCCGTGGTCGCCATGGTCGTCACCGGCGTGTCGTCAATGCCGCAGGCGATCTTGGATATGGTGTTAGCTGTGCACGGGGCGATTAAAAGGAGATCGGCCTTGTCGGGCACATCCCCGAACAAAGAGACGTGCTGCACCCGCCCGTCGATGACGTCGATGACCTCGTTGCCAGTAGCGAACTCCATCGCCCAGGGCGTGACCAGGTTCATGGCCTCCTCGCTCATTACCGCCTGGACGTTCGCTCCATGGCGTATCAGCTCTCGCGCCAGCTCGAAGCATTCCACGGCGGCGATGCTGCCGGTGATGCCGAGGACGATCCGCTTGCCAGAGAGGCTCTTGCTCTTGCTGCCCCTCAGACTCTCCGACGGATGCATGGCTCCTCATTCTTTAAAATCGACTTAAAGCTTCGCTCGGATGGCCGCCAGCGCTTTCCGGATGACCTGCTCTAGCGGTCTCGAGGCGTCGATGGTGAAGAACGTCGGGTCATCCATGCACAGGGAGCGATAGATCAGGTCGACATCCTTCAGGTAGTCCAGTTTCTCGAACTTGCTCATCCCCGAGCGTTGCTTGAGCCGCTCTAGGGCCATGTCCACCCGGATGGTGAACAGCAGCGTCAGGTCCGGTGGCACGATGATCGGTTCGTTGACCGCCTTGAGCCACTCGATGGCGTTCTTCGCGCCCATCGACCCCTTGAGCGCTGCCCCCTGATAGGCGATGGTGGATGCGAAGTAGCGATCGCAAAGCACTATCTTGCCTTCAGTGAGCCATTGGGCGATCCTCAAGCTATGCTCCGTCCGATCGGCGACGAAGAGCAGAGCCTCGGTGATTCCGCTTACGTCCTCCTGGTTCGCACGACGAACGCAATCCCCCAGCCAGGTCTCGGTGGGCTCGGCAGTGAGCACGACCCGCCCAGGCATCTCGCTTGCCAGCGTCTCGAAAATGCTCTTTGCCGCTGAGCTCTTGCCGCTGCCGTCGATGCCTTCGAAGACCACGAACAGGCCTCTCTTCGCGGCGGTCGCGACAACGCTCTCGTCGCTCACCAACGAGTCCTTCTCCACCTGAGCCATAGCGCTCATGCCTTCAGCTATGGCGCGAAGGGACAAAAAAACCTCGCTTCACCTAGATCGATAGCGCTTCGTCGAGATCGGGCAGTCGTGACCGGCCTGAAGACCATGAGATAGTCCCCTGAGCCAAGCACGATCGAGGGGAGGGGGCCACTAGGACTTCTGGTCCGTCCCTCTCCTCTTGAACGCCCGATAGCTCAGGATCGCTTCCTTGGCGGCGTAGACCTCGTCGACCTTCTTTACGGCGGTATTGTGTGGCGCAGAACGGACCACCTCCGGATCCTCGGAAGCGATGCGCTTCATCACTGCCGCGAACTCATCGAGCGTCTCCTTCGTTTCCGTTTCAGTCGGCTCGATCATGAGCGCTTCCTCCACCAGGCTGGGGAAATAGATCGTCGGGGCATGATAGCCATAGTCCAGGAGGCGCTTGGCAACGTCCAAGGCCCTGATCCCCTTCTGGTCCTTGAGCAGCTTCGCGCTCACCACGAACTCGTGCTTCCTCAGCTCCCGGAACGGTAACGGGTAGACGTCCATCAGCTGCTTCTTGAGATAGTTCGAGTTCAGGACCGCCCGGTCCGAGGCCGCCTTCAGACCGTTCCCTCCCATTCTCACGATGTAAGCATAGGCGCGCACCAGGACCGCGAAGTTGCCGTAGAACGATCGGACCTTTCCGATGCTTTCAGGGCGGTCGTAATCCAAAGAGTACTTGGAATCCTTGAGGACGATCTTCGGGACCGGCAGGAACGGCTCGATCCTCTCTTTGACGCCGACCGGTCCCGCCCCCGGCCCTCCTCCACCGTGTGGCGTGGCGAACGTTTTATGCAGATTGAAATGAACGATATCGAAGTCCATCTTCCCCGGGGTGGTCCGGCCCATGACGGCATTCAGGTTCGCCCCGTCATAGTAGAGCAATGCGCCCGCGGTATGCACGATCTTTGCTATCTGCTGGATGTCCTCCTCGAAGATGCCTAGGGTGTTGGGGTTGGTGATCATGAAGGCCGCGGTCCGCTCGGACATGGCTGCCTTAAGCGCCTCAAGGTCGACCCTGCCATCCTTGGATGAGGGGATCTCGACCACCCGATAGCCGGCCATCGCCGCGCTCGCCGGGTTGGTGCCATGCGCCGAATCGGGGATGACCACCTCGTCCCGCTCCTCTCCGTGGTTCAAATGATACGCCTTGGTCAGGAGCATTCCGGTGAACTCGCCATGCGCCCCTGCGGCTGGCTGCAGGGTGACCGCGTCCATGCCGGAGATCTCGCAGAGCGCCAGTTCCAGCTCGTGCATGATCTGCAGCGCCCCCTGCATCGTCTCCTCCGCTTGCCAGGGGTGGATGCAGTTGACGCTCGGCAATGACGTCAAGTAGTCAGCGTACTTCGGGTTGAACTTCATGGTGCACGAGCCGAGAGGATAGAGACCGTTGTCGACACCGTAGTTCATCTGGCTCAGGTTCACGTAATGCTTCACCACTTCCCTTTCCGGCAGTGAGGGAAGGTCCAGCACGGTTCTGCGCATGCCGGTCGGGATGGCGATGTCTTGATCCGTAAGTTCCTTCAGGAAGGGAAGGTCGAAGTCGGAATGCCCGTCGCGCTCCATGATCAGGCGGCGGTCGTGCTTGGCCTGCTGGTACATCAGGCCACCTCCTTCAGTGCCTTGAGGAGCGCTTCGTGGTCCGCATCGGAATGCATCTCTGTGGTCGCAAAAAGCATATGATGGTCCAATCGGGGGACGTGGGCGGCGAGCGGCACGCCTCCGAGTATGCTGTGCTTCAGCAGTAAGCGGTTGAGCTTCTCGGGACGCGTCGACGTCCTGACGACGAACTCGTTGAAATGGCTGCCCTCGAAAGCGGGAGAGTCGAAGCCTTCGATCTCACCGATGAGGTCCATGAGCTTCCTCGCCCGGGCGATGTTGACCTTTGCCAGGCCTTCCAAGCCTTCCTTCCCCAGTATGCTGAGGTAGACGCTTGCCGCGACCGCCATCAACGCCTCGTTGGTGCATATGTTCGACGTCGCCTTGGAGCGCCTGATGTGCTGCTCGCGCGTCTGCAGCGTCATGCAGAATGCCCGTTCGCCTTCGGAGTCGTGGGTCATGCCGATTACCCGGCCGGGCATCTTGCGGACATGCTCCTGCCGGCAAGCGAAGATGCCGAGCAACGGCCCTCCGAAGTTCATATCGATCCCCAGCGACTGCCCTTCCCCGATGACGATGTCCGCGCCATAGTCCCCCGGCGCCTTCAGGACGCCGAGCGAGATCGGGTCCACGCCAACGACCAGCGCGGCCTCGGGGAACTCTTGCTTGAGGAAGAGGGCTTGGGTGTCAATGACTCCGAAAAGGTTCGGCGTCTCGACGTAGATGCCACTGGTATCTCGATCGACCTTGGAGCGGAGGTCCTCGAGGTCCAACTCGCCAGTGATCGGATCGTAGCCATACTCGACGATCTCCATCTTGAGCCCGAGAACGTAATTGCTCAGAACGCTCTTCTTCTCCCAGCTCATCGCCTCTGGGATGAGGAACCGCTTCTTCTCGTTGAGGCGGAAGCACATGGTCGCTGCCTCGCCTAGCGCGGTCGAGGCATCGTAGGTGGAAGAGTTGACCGCGTCCAGGCCGGTGAGCTCAGCGATGTAGCTCTGGTATTCGAACAGCGCCTGCAGCATCCCTTGGCTGATCTCCGGTTGATAAGGCGTATAGGAAGTAAGGAACTCCGAGCGGCCGACGATGGTTCGCACCGCTGCCGGAATGAAATGATGATAAATCCCCGCTCCCAGGAAGCAAGGGTGATCGTCTGCCGTCAGGTTCTTGGCCAAGATCGCCTTGAGCTCGCGGAGCACTTCGATCTCCGATTTGCCGGCCGGGAGGTTCAGACCATCGATGCGCACTTCCTTAGGCACGTCGACGAAAAGCTCGTCCAAGCTCGAAAGGCCCAAGGCCGCCAACATCTCGATTTCTTGGCTCATGACAACCCGCTTCGTTACGGCACTGTCGTGATTAAAGACTTTCCGCGCGGCGTGTGTCTGGGTGTCATGCGATCGACCGTCGATCATCGCTCTCGATCCATAATTTTTTTCAGATTATCGAATTTCTCGATGACGGCGGGATTCTGAGAAAGTCCGACCAAGCGCGAATAGAATGCTGGCAGCGATTCGATGTCCTTGATGTCCTTCTTCACGAGGATGACCAATCGTAATCTGATGTTGTCGTCGAAGCGGATGCCGTTAGCTTTGAGCGCGGATCGGAGCATGCTTGCAAGTTGGCCTCCCTTGCGGTCCCAATCGGTCAGGATGATCGCTTGCTTGTTCTCTAGAGCCAATTTCTCCGCTATCGAGAAGATGGATTTCGGACCCTGTACCTGCCACACTTCTCCGCCGACGCCGAGGACGGTCAGTGCGCCACGGTCCTTCAGCCCCTCGACCAAGATGACCTGGTCGGCCGGTCGATCGCGCAGCTCCTCCAACAGCCAGGTGAGCTCTTCCAGCTCCTCGCGAGGATCCCTCAAGTGATATCACCTAACTTCACGACGGCCTCTTCCACACTGATCTGGACCAAAGCCGTCTTCATCCGCGCGGTATGTCCTCGGATCACCTTCGCCTTGCTGCCTAGCTTATCTGTCAAAAGTTTCTCCAGCTCGGCATTAGCCTCCCCTTGCTCCGGTGGCGATCGCAGCTTCACCGTCAACCGTTTCCTCCAATGGTCCAGCCCGACGATCTCCGATCGGTCGGAATTGGGAGAGACCAGGAGGTCGATCTCCGTGCCTTCCTTGCTGCGATGTAGCGCGATCGATAGGTCCACGCCTGGAAATGAAGGCACGATTTACTAAAGCCTTTGCCATCCAGCTTCCATTGGTGGCGCTTGGGCCTTACTGAATCGGATAGCATCAAATATCCTCAGCGGAATGTGTAGTTCGATGCCTAACCCGCTCAAGCCTCTCGATTACCAGGAGGTGATGGATATCTGGCGCAAGGAGAAGGACCTGAAGAGCCTTGCCGAGCTGAGAAGGGATTTCTTCCCAGAGGTCAAGATGTTCGTCAGCCGACTGAAAGAGGAGGCGCAGGCGGAGTCGGCCAAGGATCCCTATTCCACCAAGACCCGCTCCCTGAACGTGCAGGTGGCGAACGTCACCGAGAAGGTGATGCAGGTCTTCGAGATACGCATGGAGAAGATCCTGCGCATGGCGATCAGGGGAGCGAGCGGTGGCAAGGTGGAGAATGCGCGAATGGTCGATGAGGAGAAGGCCTACTTCGAGCACGTGTTCACCTTGACGAAAGAGATCAGGACGCGCGAGATCGACCCCATCAAAGGGCAGAAGGAACTGGAATTCCAGGCGTTGAAAGTGCCTGAAGGGGCAGGAAGCGATCAAGGCGATCAGGGAGTTGCATCGGCCAAAGCCGTTGAAGTCGGCTCGAAGCCCATTCCAATGGAATCGATAAGCAAGCCAACTTTGGTCGAGGCTGCAATACAGACGGCGATCGATGTTCCCGCAAAAGCAATGCCGCCATCGCCGATGGTATCACAAACTCCATCGCCAATTCCAGAGGTCATCGAAGCGAAACAGGAGGCAAAAGACCTCTTGGTCCTGCGCATTCTGGAAGACATCCCATCTTTCGCCGGACCTTTCGGCAATTATCGGCTGAGACGAGAGGACGTCGCCACCTTGCCCGCCGGCATCGCAA
>PMBU01000016.1 GCA_003153895.1 Methanomassiliicoccaceae archaeon
GATGGGTACCTGGCATTGATCAAGGATACCTATGCCTCCGGATACTGGGACTATGTCATAGCGAATTCCTTCACTGGGCTCCTTCACCTCTCATTGTCGAGCGACATCTCGCTGATCGAGGGCTATGAGCCATCCAGTATCTATAACAATGACATGACGAAGCATGTCCAGTCGACCATGAACTTCGTGAACAACATTCCCGCCGCGTACAGACCGCACATCCTGGTCTACCAGAACTATGCGACCTCAAGTACCGCGGACCAGCAGGACGTGTACAGCGTTCTCTTTGGGTCTGCCATCTACGGTTACGACGTCGAATTGCTCTCATATGATTCCTATGCCTCGCAGCTGCACAACCTGGTCATGGCAGAGGCCATGTTCAAAGCGATGGGATGCACTCGGGACTCAGATGCCCGGACCGCAGTTGGAACGATAGATACGACGCTCGCTACCACCCTGACCACGGCAGCGCCGGTCATCGTGATGAAGGGAGGCATCGCCGCGACGATAAACGCGGAGTCGATGCTCTCCCAGTATGCCATCACCAACCTGCATTCGGCGCAGAGCTCCTTCAAGCTGGTAGTGCCGACCGACTCCTACTACCAGAGCGGCACGGACATGGGCGAGTCCGCCTGGATGTCCTATACATCCGACGGAAAGGCGACATTCCACGGGCAGTTGGCCGCGGAGAAGACCGGTTTCGTGACCGCTCGATCAGACATCGGCGTGAAGCAGCTGACCTCTGGCACGGCATCGGTCAAGCAGACCGCGCACAGCTCAAACGGAGCGACCATCCAAGTATCGGCGACCGGCGGGTCGACCGAGATCACCGTCAAGAGCCTCACCGTCGGGAAGACGTTCGACGTCCTCGTGAACGGGGTCAAGACGAACACTCTGACCGCCTCGGACGGCAGCATCAAGTTCACTCGGAGCTACGGCTCATCCGATACAGTAGTAGTGCAGGAAGCGATCTCGGGCGGGGACGCAACCCCACCGACCGTCTCGGCCGTCAGCCCGGCGAATGCCGCGACCGGAATAGCGATCGGCAGCAAGGTCACGGCCACCTTCAGCGAGGCGATGGACAAGGCGTCGACCGCGGCAGCGTTCCGGCTGGAGAGCCATGGAGCGACCGTCGCCGGATCGATCGCATGGTCGAGCGGCGATACCGTGCTCACCTTCACGCCGAGCAGCTCCCTGGCATATGGCAGCCGCTGCAACGTGAGTATAAGCACGTCAGCGAAGGACGTGGCGTTGAACTCGCTCTCATCGACATACACTTCATACTTCACTACTGTTGCAGCACAGGACAACAGGACCGTTCCAGGTGTTCCCCAGTCCTTAACCGCGGTCAGTAGCGTTGGGCAGATATCCCTATCGTGGCAGGCTCCGACCTCTGATGGAGGAGCTGCGATTACCAGCTACAAGGTGTATCGGGCAGCGGCCGATGGCAGCAATCGAATCGCGATCGCAACTGGTATCACCCAGCTTAGCTACATCAACAGCGGCCTTCCGGCCGATACTACTTATCGCTATGACGTGAGCGCTGTCAATGTTAAGGGAGAGGGCGCCTCGACCTCGTATGTTTCTGCGAAGACAGCAAGCGTGCCTGGCGTCCCGACCAATCTGCAGGTAGCGGCGGCAAACCAGAAGGCAGTTCTATCCTGGTCCGCTCCCTCGATCAACGGCGGCTCGGCGATCGTCAGCTACGACGTCCTCCGTGGCAGCTCGCCGACGAGCTGCGTCGTCATCGGATCCTCAACTTCCACCAACTTCGAGAGCACCGGGCTGACTAACGGTGTCACCTATTATTATCAGGTCCGAGCGGTCAACGCGGTCGGTGCTGGAGCGTCCTGTTCCGCTGTCTCGGTGATACCTCTAGGATTGCCCTCATCTCCCACATCCGTTTCGGCATCTGGCGGTATAGCCAAGATGACTGTCACCTGGTCTGCGCCGGCGGACGACGGCGGGATGCTAGTCACTGGTTACCTCGTCTTCCGCTCAAGCACTTCTGGTCAGGAGGGCGACACGCCCTTTGCCAGGCTAGGCAACGTGCTTAGCTACACTGACAACGGCTTGAGCAATGGCGCCACCTACTATTACAAGATCAGCGCCGTCAACTCGGTCGGGACCGGAACTCGATCGTCCGAGGCCCATGCAAGCTGCCTCGATGTCCCTGGCATTCCGGTCATAGTGTCAGCCGTCGGGAATACGAACAGTATCACCTTGACCTGGTCGGCCCCTTCCTCCGACGGCGGCTCGCCAGTCTCGTCGTACAAGGTATACGCCGCTTCGTCGTCCGGGGCGGAACAGTTCCTAGTGGAGGTCGCTAGCACGACCGGCTATGTGGACGTGGGGTTGGCCAATGGCGTGACCCGCTATTATCAATTGGCCGGGGTGAACTCCGTCGGCGAAGGGCTCCGGTCCATCGAAGCCAGCGCAATTACCAATACATTTGCTCCCTCTGTTCCGGGACAACTAGTGGCAGCGTCTGCGGATGGAGCGATCACCCTTACTTGGGCGCGCCCGTCCTCGGATGGAGGCTCCCAGATAACTGGCTACGAGATCATGAGGGGCGTTTCTCCCGGTAGCGAGGTGTCCCTGGTCACCGTCCTGCCTTCGTTATCCTATTCAGATATGACAGTTGAGAACGGTGTAACCTACTATTACAAGGTCGCCGCCGTGAACTCGATCGGTTCCGGCCAGATGACCAATGAGGCATCGGCGATCCCCACTGGAAGACCAGGCATCCCTACTGGCATTATGGTCCAATTTGAACTGAGCTCGGTAACGATCTCTTGGCAGGCGCCGCTTGGCTATGGGTCCCCGATCATCTCCTATAACGTTTACCGCGGGACCGAGTCAGGAGAGCTATCATACCTTTCAAGCGCTACAACCCTCAGCTACGTCGATCTGACGGTCAGCCCCGGGGCAAGATATGTGTACGGCGTCTCCGCGGTCAACTCGATCGGCGAGGGTGCCATGAGCGAAGAAGTGCAAGTGGTGGCCGGCCTCGTTCCCAGCGTTCCTTTGAACCTGACCATCAGCGTTTCGAATGCGACCGCTGTCCTCGTATGGGATGCCCCGTCAGACGACCATGGCTACCCGGTCAACGCCTATCGGGTCTATCGCGCTATCGGTGAGATGCAATTCGACCTGCTAGTGGAGACTTCTGCTAACACGATGTCCGATTCCGACCTGACGTATGGTCAAACTTACAAGTATCATGTCTCCGCCGTGAACTCGGTGGGAGAAGGGCTGGCCTCGGGCATAGTCTCGGCGACGCCCGCCACCATCCCCAGTCAACCCCGCGATCTAGTGGTGACGGGCGGCTACCGACAGATATCCTTGACCTGGCAGGCGCCGCTCTCCGATGGCGGGGCAGCCGTGACTTCGTATAGAGTCTATAGATCCTCATCGTCCCAGGGAATGATGCTGCTATTAGCTGTGGTAGAGAATGCCCTTCAGTATGTTGATTCCGGGTTGGCAGACAACAATGAATACTATTACCATATTCGAGCATGCAATTCAATTGGTGAGGGATCCCCCTCCGAATTAGATGATACGATCACCTACGGGTTGCCAGACGCCCCTATGAACATGACTGTCGAGATATCCAATGGCGTTATCATCCTATCATGGAGCGCTCCGGCCGTTAATCGTGGATCGCCAATAACCTCCTATTGCATTTACAGAAGCTCCCTAGTTGGAGCATCGCAGCTGGTAACGGAGCTTGCCAATACGGTCTGGGAAGACCATACTGCGGCCTATGGCACCGAATACACCTACGATATCAAGGCCGTGAATCGCGTCGGTGAGGGACCATCCACAACCATAACCGCGACTCTGACAGGAATCCCACCGACCCCTCCGACAGTATTGAGCGCCAAGGCGAACGGCTCTCAAATAAGTCTGACATGGAAGGCGCCGGAGAACAATGGTTCTGGCGAGGTGTTCGGCTATACGATTTACCGCGGTACCTCCGCTGGCTCGGAGGTGTCATATGTTGATCTTAACGTTGATGATGGGACAATATACAATGATTCGAACGCAACCCCCGGCGTAACATATTATTACAAGGTGGCCGCACAAAACCAATTCGGAAGCGGAGACCGATCATCGGGAGTTTCCGCAACAATATCGCTGTTGCTATCTAATAACACGGTCGTCACAATCAATGAGACGACCACCGTTTCTCGCACCCATGGAGAAATACAAGGGCCGGCGATGCTTGGAATTGGAATGTTGAGCGCTGTGGCCGCGATCACTGCCGTCTTCTCGTTCAATAGGTCCGGTTCCCACAAGAAAAAGGATTCCGTCGAGAGGGACTTGCTAGAGGAAGGTGATCGCTCCAAGGACACGATAGCGTCAGCAGAACCGTCCAGGGTCGACTCCGAGGCACCGAAAATCATTGTGCCACCTTTGACAAGTCGAGAGAGCGCCCCTGAGCAGGGGAAGGGGGATGCCATCCAGATCGAATTCGAGAACGCCTTGGACGAACTCGCCTCAATGGCGCTGGGATACTAGATTAAAAAAATGCTAAAGTCATTGCCAACAACCAGTACGCTCCAGCAGCCATCTGTGAGCATTCAGAGGGCAATTTGTCTCCCCTCCACATTGATTGGATTGAGAGGGATTTCAGTCATCCATTGCAACGTCAAATGCAATCATACGGATGGTTTAGCTAATCCCACAATCGTGCCTCGGTCCTTCTACGATAATACGTCATTGAAATTATTCTGTAGAATAATCATTTTCTCATTCGCGTACTAAACTGTCAATTCTCATCGGCCAATTCCTTCGGTGTGTCTAGTTGCGATCGTCGAATAGTCCAGTCCTCGATGAGCTTTTTCTTGCTAGACTTTCCTTGTATTGGAAAAATAGGGAAGGGGTTCAATGAGTATCTCACGAGAGGGACATCTAATTGATGCATTGATCGATGCTAACTTAGCTAACGGTCAGGAGCAGCCATACATCCCGATGAACNNTGCAATTCGCTCGTTCCTGGATAAGGGATCCTGAACATCAGGTTCGCGGAATAGCTCTGTCCATTCTCGATGGAAATGTTCGAAATGAGCCCCTTGCCGATTGCGAACGTTTGCACCGAGAACCAATCTAGCGAGGTATAGCTGGTGAAGTTTTGTGGTTCCCCGATTCCCACAGTAAGGTTGAATATCAGGTCTTGATTCATCTTGTTTAATATGGTCACCCGGACCGTCAGATTCTGATCCACCACCGCTGTCTGAGGAAGGTCAGAAAGTGTACCGCTCGCACCGGTGATAGTTAACTGGGCATAGGGCTCTGCCGTGCTCATATTGGCCGTTAGAGCGATGGCTATCGAAACTACTACGGTGATGACCACGAATATCGCGATCACCCTCTCCCATTGATTTAGCCCTTTGAATGGATTACTTATTTCGATCGAGGAGGTGAATTGCTCCTGAGCTGGTAATTTCCTTCTCAGAAACCACCCTACTATCGAGGCAATGACGGTAACGCCGCTGACCTCCAGCACCGCCGAGGTAGTGGTAAGCCCCCAATCCGACCACGAAAGGACGGTGCTGATTAATGCGACTAAGAAAATGGAAAGGATTATCGAGGCCATGATCCGCTCCAGCGTCGAGATGCTGATCAACCCGCCCTCTTTGGCCCGGAAACCTCTCCCTGGAGCAATGACACTGAAAACGCAATAGCCGGGCAGAAAGAAGATGCTGACCAGGCTAAGGAACCATAGACCAGGCATTTGCGGAGCGATAAGAGAGATCAGGCCGCAAATTACGGAGAAGGAAGAGGCCAGTATCAGATCATTTTGGTTTCCTGGCTCTGCGATTATCAATCTCACGCCGCACCTACCTTGGGATCAAAGGTTCCACCTCGGAATCACACAGAGGCTAGATAACTATTTGCCGATGCATTTGGCAGGCCTTCTCCTCATCGGTCATGAGCTACATCGGAAACCATTGCAAGAACCTGAGAACCAATCTTCTCGCAAGAATATGAACGGCATATCAGGTGCTCGCCTTCGACCGAAATACGCTGAGCAAGTTCATCATCTTCGAGCGACCGGAGTACCTGTATCACAAAGTCTGCTTTGTCTTTGCCGAGCAGACAGTTGCTCTCGTGTACTAGATCGGGCATTCCCTCAAGGGCGAGGGGCGAGACTATGGTAGGTTTTCCAAATGACATCATATCGATGACCTTTGTTAGTATCCCCACCCCGCTCCATATCGGTGCGATGCATAGATCTGAAGCGGATATCCAGAGATTAAGGTCCTCCACGAATCCTAATGCTTTGACCTCCTCGCCCAATCCCTCCTTCGGGACGCCTCCTCCAGCGATATAGAAATGCGCCTGAGGGTGCTTGCTCCGGACCTGAGGCGCTAGCTCGTCCGCTATATATTTTGCTGCCTCCAGATTCGGTTTGTATGAGAGTGTACCGAAGAACAGGACAACCCTCTCTTTCTCAGGGATCCGGAGCCTCCTCTTAGCCTCCTCCTTGTCAACCCGCTCCTTCTTGACGGATTGGAGATCGGCGCAGGTCGGAACCACCACCATCTTCGACAGGGGAAAATTCATTTGACTATAGTTTTGACGGTCCTTCTCAGAGACAACAAGGACCTTTGATACCAGTCTCACCAAGGAGCGTTCGAGCGTAACGTTAAGCGATGTGAAAGAACGGGATTTGCCCATAGTGGCGGCGAAGCTCTTGATGTTGCCATGGTTGTCCCAGATCACCGGAGCATTCCGGAACTTGGCAGCCAGAGAAGCTGGCAAAGCGAAATAGGTACCTTCGGCAAACACGACCGTCGGCCCAGTCCCAAACCTTCGCAGCGTTCCGAAGAACAACGCCCATTCCTCAAGCGGGAAAAGAAGGTAGCGGGCGAGTTTGTTAACTTTCTGATCATAAATTAGCTTGCTGAAACGGCTTGATGGCACCTCCTCAACTCGAAATCGAGTCCGGAGTGTCCTCAACATCATGGGCGACCGCTCTGATGTTGCTCCCTTGCTTTCGATATGAGGGACGAAAATGACGTGAAGATCCGACTTCATTTCATTCAATTCTCTTGCCTCCGATAGAGTCGGAGGAATCGCTCCGCCATCACATCAAACTCGAAATCTTCAAGAGCTAGGTTCCTACCACGTTTGCCCAGTGACGAAAGCCGGTCCTTATCGGCCAAAGCTTCTGATATCCCTTCCGTCATCGCCCAAGGGCTTTCTGGCAGTAGAAGACCAGCTCCCTTTTCAACTATGTCCGTCCTCAGACCACGTTTGAAAGAGGTGAGCACTGGTATACCGCAGGATATCGCTTCAATAGCAGTGAATGGGAAAAGGTCATTCCGGCTGCTGACCAGCAGGGCATCGGCGGAATTGTAGAGCTGGACCATCTGAGACCTTTCCATATAGTCCGTTACAAAACGTATCCTCTTCTCAACGCCTAATCTCCTGGCCTGTTCGCGCAACTCTTCTAGCTGAGGTCCCTGCCCTTTGATGACAAGACAGGCGTTCAGCTGCTCCGCGACCGGAGCTATAGCCTCAATCGCCAGATCGAATCCCTTATTAGGATGTACTCTACCCACGGAGAGCAGCACGCTGTCGTATTCCGAAAGGGCTAGCTCTTGGCGGCATCGCTCTTTGGATAATGGCTTGAATATTCCGGTGTCAACACCGCTATGTATTATCCCATCGGTCCTTTTCCCCAATCCAAAATCTGCCAGGTGATTTAAGGCCGATATCGAACGGGGGATGACCGCGGCACTCTTCTCTGAAATCCTTTTTCCGACTGTGGAATAGAAGGTCCGCTGCATGCGACCGACCGCCCCTCTCATAATTATGTCCAATTCCTGCCACACGAAGAAAGGTATGAGTCCTCCGGATGCCAACCAACCCAATACTGTCCCAGTCTGGAATATTTCCCCCACCTGTAGGACATCGAGATCCATTTTCTGGATCTCGCGCCTCAGCGAAGGAGTGAAGGGGGCGAACGCAGGTGGGAATGGGAATTTGGCCATCGTACCCAGATACTCTATTTTGAGGCCATAGGGTAAGGGGGCGCGACGTTGGGGCAAATAGGCATCAGAAACGAATATCGTGACTTCATGTCCGCGGGCCACCATCTTTTTGCTTAGTTCAACAATATTGAGGTCATCGTCTGTCAGAGGGCTCAAGTTCCCGCTATTTAATAGCGAAGCCATACCCCCTCCAAGGTTCGCTGTTTTGGTAATCAGATTGACGATGCCGATCTTCATGCCCTCGACGCTCCACCATAGATCATTTGATAGGCTCCGTTGTCGAGCACCCTGGAGTAGTTGTGCACCTTGGAGGTGTCGTTTGCATCATCGAAATACTTATTATACAAATGGATGGTGCCCCATTGTAGGTGCCAAAGTTGGGTGGTTCGGTCGAAGATCATGGCTATAGCCCCATCCCGCGTCAAATTAACGAAAGGGGTGTCAAAGACCGAATAGTAGTCCACCCTTCCCGGTGTGTGGGCATCATTTCTCCAGACAGGGTGCGGATAGTGCCCACCGATAACCGTCGAATGCGCGGGCATGACCTCTGAAAGGAAATCCGTTGTCGCAAGAGATCGATCACTAACGACATACAGGCTCTCCTGATACGTGGAAGTGATCGCACAAGCGGCGGCCATGACCACGGCGAGCAGCAGAATCACTTTAAATACTCTCTTTCGCTCGATAATTAGGACCGGAACGAATAACATAGGAGCGGCAAGGGCGAAGAATAGCAGGGCGCGATCATAAATCGAACCCTGTAAGAAGAAGATATCCATCGGGGCGAGTATGAGGGACACGAATACCAGACAGAAGACGCTCGTCCTTGATGTCTTTCGTCTCATTTGACGCTTCCTGCGTCTTAGGAAAAGTATGACCGTCGCAAGGAAGAAAAGAAGGAAGAATGACCCTAGGAGCGACGTTCGCACCAGCGGGCTTATCGGAAAGATGTTGCCAGCGGTGCGCAAGTATGCAGCTTGCTCCACTGTGGCCGGCGCGTTGTAGATGTAATACAACTTATCAGATACCTGGTTGACCAGCGAATAAGAATACATCCGAGCGCCGGTTATTAACCACAATATCCAAACAGTTATGAAGATCGATATCGGCCAGGTCCGCTCTCCAATCATTTCCTTCGCTCTGAAGGCGCGGAATCTTACTATGACCTCGCGTAGGACCAGTGCCCCCACCACGATGAACATCGAGGTAGGATGTGAGATCGCCAAGTATGTGAAAGCCGCAAGGGCCATCAACAGCCACCTCATCCCTCCCTTCTCAAGGAAGACGAAGATTAGGAGTGCGGCGGCCAATCCGAGTGATTGTGGCGAGAAGTGATACTGAACCCATACATTTCCTAGGGCACACAGCAACATTGCGGTCCGGAAACCTAGGACGGGTACGTAAGTTCGGACTGTGAGATATAAGGCAACAAAGGTGAAGGTCGAAACCACGAATGGATAGAATCGCAGCATATCCAGGACTGGTGCGTTGCCTAGCAAGGAATAAACCGCGGTCAGGACGAAAAACCCCGGGTAATTGGCGGCATAGGTGCCCAACCCTTCTGAGAGGCTACTCCCGGTATTGATTATGTTCAGGGTGGAAAAATAATGTTGATAGCTATCCCAAACACTCGGATACCTTTCGAAGAGTGCTGGGGTGTTCCATAGTGCGACATAGATCAGTAGGAACTGTACTGCGAAGACCTTGGTATTTCCGTTCCTTAGGCCCAATAGGAGCGAGAGCACCATCACCCCGACCCCTAGCCAATAGGTTAAAGGCACCACGTCATAGAGGCCAAAAAGTGCGCTAGGTGAGAGCCATTCGATTTGATTGCCAAAAGCTGAAACTATGACGAGTGAAAACCCTGAAATGGAGAGCAGGGTTAGTAATGAGCCTCTGATCTCAGGCAGTTTCAGCACCTTCATCGAAATCCTCCGAATGGCGATTGTTATTGCTCCTTAATGATATCAACGCTTCCCTGATAGAACTCCTTCAGACATTACTGCTGTCGGCAACCTCAAATGCGCTATAGTCCTCCATTAGCAACTACGCGTCGTCTTTCAAGCCGACTAGCAGATGACTTGAGCCAATTGATAATAGCGATCGATCGGCCTACGTATTGGACGTGAGGCGGCCAACTCATCCAGTCTTCATATGCACCTTGATATGCGCCCCTTCGGCCACGGGGAATGGCTGCGCGATAGCGCCATAAACTCCGGACTTGAGCAAGACCCATTGGTACCCATAGCAGCCTTTGAACTCCGCCCAGGCATTATAATACTCGGTCGGGCCAGGGGTGGAACCTCCTGTCACCGCTAGAGCCTTGTAAACGACGTGCACCAATCCTTGCGAATCAGTCAAGGCGTTCGCCCATGTCCAGACTGTGGCTCCATCCCCATGCTGGATGTAGAACCTTACATAACCGTTAGCGATTGGGTTGCCGTTCGCATCGGTGACCTTGTACTTCAAGTCCACATCTCCCAATGTGGTGATCTCACTACTGACCGGGTTCAATCGAATCATGCCCGACGCAGGGGCGGGCGGAGCAGCGGGTGCCTGTGCGTCCTTCAGTTGCACCTTGAGCACGTCGGAGCT
>PMBU01000084.1 GCA_003153895.1 Methanomassiliicoccaceae archaeon
TGTTGGGTGTGAACACTGACCGTCTAGACTCAATTAGTCGCCATCTACTGATCTATTAGATCTTCATGGAAATGCCAGACAAGTAAGTTCGTCGAAGATTTTGTCATCGGAACTTCGAGAGAATTCTTGCAGCTGGAATAATCATCGATCCTTCCAAATGAATATAAGGGAGGAGCATCCTGAATCAAAGTCAGCGAGGGCATCGAATGGCCAAAGTCAATGGAAAGGTCGATAGTGACAGATCCAAAAAGAGAAAGTCGCCCTGGGACGGATCGTCCTCAGTGAAAGCTGATGATGATGATAGTTCAATGACTGAAGTCGCTAAAAGGAATAAGGCGCCGAAGCCAAATGCTTCCAGGTCATCCCATGCCAAGGAGATTGCTCCCGCCGAAGGTGAAGGCTACAAGATAGAAGGAACTCCAGCCAAAGAGGCGCAACCAGGAAGAGGAGGGCCAGCCAAGAGTGCTCAGGAGTTCGATTCAAGTTTCGGCTGGGTCGAGCTTCGGGGCAAGAGATACGATTTCGATGTCATCGTTCATGTGGATGGTTCCGTGACGAAAAGGGAAAAGGGACTTTCCAGGAAGAAGAAAGAAAAGTATGGCCATACCCCCTTGACCAGTAAGGAGCTGAAGGTGCTGGAAAGAGAAGCACCAGATACGTTCATCATCGGAACGGGGCAAAGCGGCTCCATGCCCTTGACGCCCAAGGCCGAGAGGTTCCTGGACGCCTACATCTATTATATCGGCAAGACCCCGGAGGCACTGCAGAGGCTCGCCATCAGCGAGGGGAAGACGATCGCGCTGTTGCATGTGACCTGCTAGTACCATCGGTCTTGCTTCGATCTATTAGCATTCTTAGTTCCAGATTCGAAAAGCTTGATAGATTCATTACTCCTAATGAGGGATCCAGCGAATTCCCCTCGATTGACTATTAAGCCACTCTTTCTCTGCCTCTCATCTTCGAAAGGATAAGCAAGCCATCCAGGGGGGCACATGATGTCCACATGGCCAGTGCTGATCGACCAGAACGTCCTATTTCTCCCGCGCATATGATCGAACGGCATGGAAGGCCATGGCATTCCATTTGTCTCAATGGCTTTTCGCAGAAAATGCATTGATGCAGAGGATAAGAAAAAAAAGGAAAATAAGGGAAGGGGTTTCCTAAGGCGATTTTGGCAGTCCGGTCGCCATTCCGGTCACTTCATTCGACGTACTGCTGGAACCTGCCGAGTAGACGGCCTTCACGACGTAGAAGTACTTGGTCCCTGGCATCGCTGTCATGTCATTGTAGGTCAGACCGGTCACCGATGTGAGCAAAGTCTCCTTTCCAGATGCCACGCCACGGAGGACCTCATAGCTCTTGATCGATGAGCTGCTTTGGTTGGAGGGCATATCCCAGTTCAATTTGATAGATCCGGTCCCTGACTGTGCCACGAGGTTCCGCGGAGGCACGAGATTCAGCAGCGGCGTCGTCCTTCTGCTCCTCATGTACCACCATGCTCCAAGGAGGATGACCACGATGATCAGGATGATCCCAGCGTAGAGCAGGGTGTTATCATAGGTGACCGGTGCGCCGTTACCATAGATCGCGCTCTGCGCGGTCGGCTGCGTCCCAGGCCCGGCCGAGTTGACCGCCACCACATAGTAGGAGTAGGCGTATCCCATCGTCCCGTTGGAGTCAACGTATGACAAGGTGCCGGCGGGCACGCTTCCGATCAGCGCATACGCGCTTCCGGCGTAGCTGCGGTAGATGCTATAGCTCAATATGCTCGATCCACCGTTGCTTGTCGGGGCGGTCCAGGTCAGTCTCACCCCGTTCGAGGTGGCCGTGGCCGTCAAGCCCTGAGGCGCCGATGGCGCTGCCGGACTGGCGGCGGTAGCTGTCGCCTCATCGGAAGCGGGGCTCATCCCGGCGCTGTTGTTCGCCTTTACCATGTAGTAGTACAGCGTGCCGGGCGTGGCGGACACGTCGACATAGGTCGTGCCGGTCACCGTCGCTATCGGGACGGTCCCTTCGCCTCCAGCTGTCGCCCCGCGATAGACCAGATAATTGGACACACCTGAGCCGGAATTGGCAGGCGCCGTCCAGGTCAGGCTTACCTGGCCTGCCTGGCCGATCGCGATCAGGCCGGTCGGTGCTCCGGGAGCGGTGCCGCTCACCGATGGCATCGCGCTAGCGGTGTTCGAGGCCGGGCTCGAGCCCAAAGTGTTGACCGCCTTCACCGCGTAGACATATGTCTGGTCGTTCGTGACGGCCGAATCATTATAGCTTAGGGTTGCAGCCGACACATTGGCGAGCCATGTCAACGAGCCAGCGCTCGCCCCACGCCAGATGGAATATTGGGTTAAGGCGGGGCTGCCTAGGTTCGTTGGGGCCAGCCAGTTCAAGAGCACGTAGCCATTATGGCCCATCGCGACCAGGTTCCGTGGCGCGCTCGGCACCGGGGCTGTCGACATTCCCGTCACCACGTTCGAAGCGAGGCTTGGTCCAACACTGTTGACTGCCTTTACAGCGTAATAGTATTGGATCCCTGCCGCGGCGGTGGTGTCGTTGAAGGTCAGGGCACCGGTGGTCGATCCGATCTGGGTCGTTATCGAACCAGAGGTCGTGCCGCGCCAAACGGTATAGCCGGTGATCGCAGCGCCGCCATTGCTAGCTGGTGCGTCCCAGCCTAGCAGCACATAGCCAGTTCCTGACATGGCGTGCAGGTTGAGCGGCGCGGTCGGAATGGTCGCTCCCCCAGTTGCCGAAGCCGATGCAGGATTGGACAGTGCTATGGCTTCACCGTAGTAGTTCGTCACCATCACCTTGTAGGTGTAAGTCACGCCTGGCAGCACGAAATCATCGACCCAGGAGGTCGCTCCTGGTCCAGTCCCGTGCAAGCCTACCGCCTCGAATCCCGATGTGGTGTTCCGGTAGATGGTGTAGACCAGGATGGTGGCCGTTCCTTGGTAGGTCGGGCTACTCCAGCTGACGGTTATCTTGCCCGCTCCGCCATTCGCCACGACTCCGCTCACCGGATCAGGCCGATCTCCGGTCGGGCTGTTGAACGAGCTTACCTCGTTCGAAGCGGCGCTCCAGCCATACATGTTGCGCACCTTCACAGTATAGAAGTAGTTCACGTCCGGCGCAACCGTCGGATCGTTCCACGCCAGGAATATGCTCTTGCTGAACGAGCTTTGGTTGGTTATTGGCGTGGCCGACTCCGCTCCGGGGCTGTTGCCGCGGAAGACCTCATACCAGAGGGTGATGTTCGAGGATGTGGCATAGGGCAACGCGATCCCTGGTCCGCCGGACGTCGGCGAGGCCATCAGGTTGGTCGGCGCTGCCGGCGCGCTTCCCGGTCCGGGCGTCGTCGAGGTCTCATCGGAGAACTGTGATAGGACCGCTCCGTTCATCGCCCTTACCTTGTAGTAATAGGTCTGGCCATTGCTGGTCGAGTTATCGAACCAGTAATAGACATCGACGCCGACGGTCTTCACCGGGGAAGCGCCTTCCCCTCCGGCGGTTGTGCCCCGGAAGATCTCATAACCGGTGGCGTTGAAGTTGGTGCTCCACGTCAGGAGGACCTGATGATTTCCGGGATTGGCGTTAACGAGGTACACCTTGAAGGGCAGTACCGGATTCGAGGGCGTGGCGTTGGCCACATTGGAGAACGGCCCGGCCCCATTGGCGTTATTGGCTTCCACCTTGTAGTAGTACTTCTGTCCATTGGTCACTGTCGCGTCGGAATAGAATGTGAAGAGGAAGAACTCGACAGTGACATTTCCGATATAGGCGAAACCAGTCGTCGAGCTCAGGGAACGGAAGATAGAGTAGTTCTCGATCCCTAGAGCGGACGGATTGGTTGGGTTATCCCACGACAGGAAGACAGTATGATTGAACCCAAAGGCGGTTAAGTTCTGGGGGGCGCTCGGCAAATTGCCCGTCCCGCCGACGAAGGTCATGGCCGTCATCGGCGTTCCCATGCCATACGTGCTGACCGCTCTCACCGTGTAGTTGTAGAACTGGCCAGGCAATGTCGAGTCATCGACATAACTAGTCACCCTCAGCCAAGAGGACAATGTCTCGTTGAATGGGAATCCAGACCCGAAGTTGCGGAAGAGGAAGTAGAACCTCACCGGGGCGGTGCCATTGCTCGTCGGGGCGGTCCAGCTGACCGTCGCGTTGTAAACGTGGTTGGTCGCGGTCACCACCGGAGCTCCGGGCGCGGTCCCGACCAGGTTCGCCGTGGCCGATGCCTCGTTTGAGAAGGCGCTCAGGCCAGAATCGCTCATCGCCTTGACCTTATAGAAGTAGGTCGTCCCATCGGTGATGTTGACGGTATCGTTGTAGAAGTTCACACCGCCAAGGTAAGTGCCTTGGTAGTAGCTGGAACCGACGTATACCCAGTTATGTGCGGTGGCATTCTCACCGTTCGACGTAACCCCTCGGTAGATTTCATACTTCTTGATCAATTGGTCCCCGTTGGTGGCCGGGTGGTTCCACCACAGCCAAATATAACCTGGGCCCGGGTCAGCCACCAGGTTCGTAGGGGCTCCAGGGACCTGAGGGGTCCCTAGCCCTGGACTTGCCGTGAGGTTCGAGGTCGCCGCCACCGGAATGATGGCAGAACTTGAAAGTAGTAAGCTTGCGACAACGACAACGCTCAGGATCAGTACGCGAATGGCGTTCTTATTCATTACGCTACCTCATTTGGTATCACGAACCCTTGCCGATTGCGTTCTCGGAATGCTAATCTAGCTGGAAGGTTCGGTTAGTAATCGACCTGAGGGCATCGGATTTAATCTTTTGGTCTGAGTTGTAAAAGCTGCAATTCAAAACTTCTAGTGAGAATCCTCTGAGTCAGCGGGATAGCGTCTTGGGAAATGGATAGAAAAGGTTTGGTCGATTGGCGAAATTGTTTTAGATCCTACGCCAAGATCATTTCATAGCCGGTTGCATGAGGCCGTGCATGTTCCCTTCGGTATCCAGGAAATATGCCAGGGTACCCATCATTGAAACCTCCATCTTCGGGACGACCACCTTTCCGCCGTTGTTCTCTATCTTCTTTATGGCCTCATCGATGTTAGTGACGTTGATAGTGTTAACGACCGGAGGGTCCTTCGGCTTCCTGGGTTGGATGGCCCCTTCGATCCCCATCTCCGACTTTTCCCCGGTGGTAGCGAGCCAATACTCCTGGTCCCCCCACTTCTCGAATTTCCAGCCGAAGACTTTCTCATAGAACTTCATCGCTCTCTTCGGGTCGTCCGCCCGAAGCTCAAACCATGACACCTTAGGCATTTCGTTACCTCTCGAATTCGACCTGAGCAAGACGTTAATAAATGTTCTTCATCAGAAGCTCATTCGAACCTCTAGGGGCGAAGAAGATGGGTTGCTTCCAGTGGTTTTTGGAGATGTCTATACATAGCATCAGCTCGTTTCAGGGCCTGAATGAAATGCGCTCCCAGCAAATAGCGAGACATGTCGTAATAATAGTCGTTTTGATGTTCTTGGTCCAGATTATGCCAGTTGGACAGACTGGCAGTACTCTGGCTGAGCAAACCCAGAGCCGTTCCAATGGTAGAATAATCTCCGATGGAAATGGGGTGGCAACTTCGCTGATTGGGATCGATCAAAACAAGGCCATCGTGCTTTTCTCGCATAGCAACTTCACAGACTCGACCTTCGATTCCTTCGTCCGAGTAGATGCAAACGATTCGATACTCACTCAGAGCAAAGACCCGGCTATCGCCTATGCCCCGAACAATAGCATTGCAGTGGTGTGGAGCCAGATCTTTCAAGGCTATTATCGGATATTCATCTCGACATCAAATGATGAAAGCAATAGTTTCTCGCCACCAATGCTAATCACAAACACCGCAACAGGAAATCAGACAGGGCCAGAGATTGCGGTGGCAGATGACGTAGTATATGTTGTCTGGACAGAATTAGTGTCCGGTAGGAACACTGACATCTTCCTTGCCAGATCGCTTACAAACGGCTCTTCCTTCGATTCTCCTGTCAGAGTCGATCATTCCGGCTCAAGCAATTCCATCCAAGGGTTTCCTGAGATCGCAGCAAAAGGAAACGATGTTTGCGTTGTTTGGCACGACCTCAGGGATGGTTCATCCTTCAAAATCTATGGTGCCATCTCGAATGACCGGGGCCAGACCTTCGGTCCGGCGGGTGATATAATCATCTCGGATGGCCAACGCAATATCGAGCAATCCCGTCCTGATGTTGTCTTTCTGAGCGATGGCCGAATTCTAGTCCTTTGGCAAGACCGACGCACCGGAGATTATGACGTCCGCGGGGCTATCTCCATCGGTAGCAGTTCCTTCTCACCATCGTTCCTGATCTCAGATGGGCCATTAGGTAGGGACCAATCCGACCCAAGGCTTACAATCGATTCCAGGGGATTCGTATCAGTTACATGGCGTGACAATCGTTACATCGTCGGTTATCACATCTTCATGAGGACCTCGCTTGATGGGGTCCATTATGGTGTGACAGAGCGAGTTGATGATGCACCAATGGCCACAAGCTGCTTCGCCCCGGACATCGCAGCATCGCAGAATGGTTCTGAATTTGTTGCTTGGAGCGACGGTCGTACCGGGATCAACGAAGTCTATTTCAAAGCCTTTCCAAATCTCGCCCCGCATGTAATGATTACTTCGCCAGTTGAAGGCGCTGCGAGGGGAGGGCCATTTCCAATAATCGGGACGGCTTCAGACCCGGAGGGGTCTCCGCAATTGATGGTTGAGATGCAATTGCAGAACTCGGTCGGTGTGAATTTGACCCCATGGTCGGTTGCTCCGCTAGCAATGGATGGCACATGGCAGACGAGCATCAACTCCTCGCACTTCGCCAACGGCAATTACCGGATAGCTGCCCGGTCGTTCGATGGGCTAGTGTATTCCTCCGTTGTGTTGGTCAACGTGACCTTCGACAACACCCGCACGCCATATGTCGAGCTGACTCTGACTCCGGACCGCATCCAATTCCATCCGAACGACCCGATGGCACTCCAGAATGTCACGATCACCGCAGAAATCTACAACATCGGCACGAAGAATGCGACCGATGTCCTCGTGAACTTCTCATGGCTGAACGATTCAATATGGCAGAACATTGGCAATCAAACGCTAGCGAACATTATGTCAGGTGACCATGTCACAGCCTCTGTCGATTGGATTGCCGTTCAGGGCAATGTGACTATCCGGGTCCAGGTCGACCCATTGAATGCCATCGCTGAAGATAACAAGACCAATAATACCGTCTCGAAGATCATTCACGTCGAACCGGCAAGACCGGACATCTTGGTGGCCCGATCAAGCATTGTGATATCGCCTGAGCTGATCTATTCAGGCGATAATGTCAATTTCAGTGCCATCATCAACAACCAGGGGGAGAAGGTCGCAAACAACTTCGACGTCACCTTCAGGGTAAATGGCACATTGGTCGCCACCAAATGGGTCGTCCAACTCGATCCTCATCAGTCGATGATCGTCAGTAGCGATTGGACCGCCACTGCCGGAGATCATGTTCTGGAAGTGAACGCCGATCCGTCACATTTCCTGGATGATGCCAGCATTGCTAATAACGTGGCAGAAACGGCGTTCTATGTCGTGCCATTTGAAAGGCCATTGCCAGAGCTGATCATTGCGAACGGTGCACTACTCATCAATCCGGCCGAGCTGATGGTGGGACAGAACGTGAGCTTCACCGCCGTAATATCCAATCTTGGCAGTGCCAACGCGACCGATGTGAACGTGACATTCTACTTGGATGGAGGGGTGCTCGCATACCGTTCGATCGCCGAGATCGGTCCTACTGAGACCGTCAGCACCTCGATAACATGGCTGGCTTCACTGGGGGCTCATGAGCTGAGCATCGTCATCGATCCCCATCATCTGGTTGAGGAAAGGAATACGACCAACAACGTCGCCTCGAAATCATTCACTGTAAGCCCAGAGGGTTCCTTGATCGCGGACCTGGCGGTCAGCGGGTCCAATATCACTTTGAGCCCGTCGGATCCGGTCATGGGCAGCGTTGTATACATCAACGTCACGGTGCGGAACATCGGCAATCGCAGTGCCGAGAACGTGCTCATCATCGGAAAGATGGATGGGCAGCAGGTGGGCCAGAACAAGGTCATCGCTTATTTCCAGGCTCATTCCAATGCCACCATATCGTTCACCTGGTTCGCGAACGAGGGGGAGCACACCTTCCAGATATCCATCGATCCAAATAACAACATCACCGAGTCGGCGAAGGATAACAACAACGCTAGCAGGGCGTTCTTGTTATCGGGACCGAGCGATCTGACGAGCCTCGCCATCGCTGGCTGTTTCTTCGTGGTTGCTATCGGGGTCGTCGCCTTCTACTTCTTCAGACTTCGAAAAAGGTGAGTCAGGGAAGAAGATTCTTTAGCTCATGACGCTTAGTCATAATGTAAGGTGAGGGGAACGATCGCTCTGGAGGACATCATCGGGGATGAGGTGGTAAGTGCTGACGCCAAGATAATCGGCGAGGTCGAAGGGATCGCCATCGACATCAACACCTGGCGGGCACCAGTGATCCGGATCGGGCTGAACAAGGGAGTGGAAGCGTCGCTGGGAATCAAGAAGCCGATGTTCGGTGCCGCCAGAATGTTCATCGAATCCCAGTATGTGGACCACGTATCTGACCTGGTGACTCTCTCGAAGAAGCTGAGCGATCTGAAGAACTTCTCGATCGATCAATCACAGATACCCCTCATGGCCGGGGATATCGTCGGAAAGAGGGTCGTCTGTCGCAAAGGCAGGGAGATAGGAGTGGTGGAGTCGATAATGTTCGATACTAAGGCCACCTGGATGGTCCCCTATTTCAAGGTCCGTTTGGAAAAGGGAGTCGTCGACGACCTGAATCTGAAGAAGCCGCTTCTAAAGACTCCATTGATCACCATCGCGACGAAGGACGTCCGCACGGTCGGGGACCTAGTCATGCTAGCGATCGAGATGGACCAGATCAAGGAGATGCTGGAAAGGAGCTAGTTTTTCCAAGTCAAATTGTGATCTCATTGCTGGATGCGGAAAGCTTGCAAGGATGCTAAGCGAACCAGCAACAGGATATATA
>PMBU01000145.1:0-10462 GCA_003153895.1 Methanomassiliicoccaceae archaeon
CAAAAAAGCAACTTAAGACCTCAATGCCCGATAGCAAAAACGCTCCATCGAACGACCAGGGAATCGGAGAGAGGTTGGAACGGATCGAGAATTCCCTTAACAGATTGGAGGGGAGTCGAAATATGGTTGACCTCCCACAACCACGCAGGACCGATATCCTTGAGGTCATGGTATCCCAGGCCATTGATGACGTCGAAGAAGGTCTATCGCGGAACATGGTGAAGAGATGCGATATGAAGGACCCATGCCGCGATACCTTCACCGTATTCCTCCAGAAGAACGCTGCTTTGCTAGAGAATGAGATTGTTAGAGAAGCGGTAATAATCACGAACCAGGACGAATTGAATCGGTTGAGGGATACCGCTCCCTACGATAAATGCAATCGATGCTTCGACGAGGTGGCGCGATTATTCGGGAAGCAAGTCCGGCTGATGCGCTCCATGCGGATCTATCTCACCGTGAGCGATACGAGGGAGGAGATATCGAAGCTGCCAGAAGAGTGGTTGGTTAGTTCGGTTCTCGACCCGATCGCAAGTAAATATCGTCTTCAGATAATGAAATCTGTCTCCACAGAGACTTACACTTTCTCCAAGCTATCAAGCCTTACTGGACTTCGTGGTGGAAACCTTCTTTTCCATATTGAGAAATTGATGGATAACGGCATGATCGTCCAGAGACATGACCGCGGCGATTATATGATTACCGAAAAAGGGTTCAAGGTCTTGAAAGGCATGAGTGATGTATATCAGATGCTAGAACATTGACCTTCGCGATTGAATGGGCCAAATATATCGACTCCATGAAGATCTGCAATTTCATTATAATTTCAAGAATTGGTGTTTGCTATGAACGAGCTTCACGATAGCAATCTTGGTTTGGGAATTGACACCGGCGGGACCTATACCGATGCGGTAATTGTGGATATGGAAACAAAGGAAGTTATCGCTAAGAAAAAAGCACTCACGACCTATCAGGATCTGTCCATTGGGTTGCTGGAAGCTGTGGATGGGGTATTGGCAGGCGAGAAGGTCTCTGTCAAGGATATCCATCTGGTTGGCATATCCACCACTTTGGCGACCAATAGCATTCTTCAAGGTCGCGGTGGGTCAGTTGGCCTGATCGGTATCGGGTGGAAGCCAGACGAGGGCTGGGAATTCGGTGCAAAAATCTCAGTCTTTATTCCAGGTGGGCACGATTCGAGGGGGCGTGAGATGCGTGCCCTTGACATGAAAGAAGTGGAGGGCGCAATCAAGCATTCTCTGCAAGAAACGGACGCGATCGTCGTGTCCAGCTTCTTCAGCATCCTAAATCCATCGCATGAGGAAAAGGTCCGCGACGCAATTCGCGCGATTTCAGCTATTCCGATTGTTACCGGTCACGAGCTTACTCCGGAGTTGGGAATACTTGAAAGGACGACAACGGCGGTCCTCAACGCCAAGCTACTCCCAACAATCGATGATTTCTTGACAGGTGTAGAAAAATCCCTTAAACTTCGCAAGGTAAAAGCCCCGATCATGGTCCTCAAGGGAGACGGCTCATTTATGAATCTAGAAAAGGCCAGATCGAGACCGGTGGAAACCATACTCTCCGGCCCGGCAGCAAGTCTCATGGGAGGGAAGCAATTATCGAAACTGGAGAGGTGCATTGTGCTTGATATCGGGGGCACGAGCACTGACATCGCCTACTTAGATAATGGATTCTCCCGCCTGCAAAAGGAAGGTGCCGTGGTCGGACAATGGAGGACCCGGGTGAAAGCCGTCGATATTTGGACAACAGGTCTAGGTGGAGATTCTCGTCTTGATTTCATCGGAGGGCTGATCGCGATTGGCCCAGACCGAGTGCTACCGATTGAGACCGCTTGCATGCAGTATCCCGCTCTTCTCAAGAAGATGAAAGACCTTCACAAGACAGAGTTCCTAATTGCATTTGATAGGGATGCCAGCAATCTGAGCGCCGGGGAAGGAACCGTGTTCGATCTTATTAGGGCGAAGGGCCCAATCACATTAACAGAGGTGATGCAGGCTCTCCCAGATGTATTCCTTTCCGCGGAATACGCGAAACGATTGATCGCGAGGAATTACGTTATTGTAACCGGACCAACACCTACGGACGTCTTGCACGTTGCTGGCATCTATATCAACGGAAGCCTTGAAGGCGCTAAAGAAGCGATAGGTATTCTTGCCGGCAGAAGCCATCAAACGATCGATGAATTCGTGACCAACTTCATGGAACGAATCGGTTCACGCTTGGCAGAGGAATTAATGAAAAAGGCGATACTCGATGGTTCGGGAGAGATTCCAAGAGACAAAGCCTCGTTGCACCTGGTAAGGTTGGCGACGTCAGGTTCAGATAAATCCAATATTTCGGTTAGGATTGGTTTTGATAGGCCCATCGTAGGCATCGGAGCGCCGGCTCGCATCTATGTACCTCTTGTAAAGAGATTCCTGGGTGCCGATGTAGTTATACCAAAGGATTTCGACGTTGGAAATGCCGTCGGAGCTGTGTGCAGCCAGGTTTCTGAGAATGTCGAAGTCCAGATATTGCCCCGGGATAGCCGTTTCCATCTCTATGCTCCGGATCGCGAGCCATCTGACTTTGAGACATTGGAGCAAGCTATCTCTGCTGCAAGAGAGGTTGCCGAATTATTGGCAAGGGAGAGAGTGACCGAAGCCGGAGGGGTCGATGTCAAGACGCTCGTCGACGTCGAGATCAAGCGAGTAAATGCTGGAGTCAGTTGCCAAATGGATATCTTGAATTGGGTTTCGGTTAGAGCGAGGGCTATCGGCAAGCCATATCTCGAAAAAATGAATGCGAAAGGTTAAAGTAACGTCATCCCTTTGGTAAGCCAAGCAATATATAAAGCGTATATTGTATTCGACTTAACAGCAAATAGGAGGACTAAGGATGGCAAACATGACCCCAAAAGAGCGGGTATTAGCCGCTCTAGACCGCAAGAAATTGGACAGGCCACCGGTGGTCTGCTTCACCCAGATAGCAACTGTTGATGCCATGGATGCAGTGAAGGTCTACTGGCCAGAGGCTCATACGGACCCTCACAAAATGGCGACCCTGGCAGCTGCCCCGAACAAGCTATTCGGTTTTGAATGCGTAAGACTACCATTCTGTCTGACCGTCGAAGCCGAGGTAGGAGGCTGCCGGGTCGACCTAGGAAAGATGGACAGGACTCCGATGGTTAAGTCTCATGTCTATGATGAGAACAACATCCCCGACGACCTGCCCGCTGATTTCATGACGAAGGGAAGGATACCCGCCGTCGTCGAAGGAACCAAGATCGCAAAACAGCAATATGGTAAGGACCTGCCAATAGTCGCTGGCACGACCGGACCGCTCACTATCGCCGGTCACTTGGTCGGCACTGAGAATCTTCTTCTATGGATCATCACCAATCCAGAGGCGGTTCATAAGGCGATCAAATTGGCGACGAAGTTAGAGAGAGCCTACATCGGAGCATTAGCGAAGGCCGGCGCCGATGTGATAGTCATGAGCGACCCCTCTGCCGGCACCGATATGCTCTCCCCAGAGATGTTCGACGAGTATGCCAAGCCATATATCAAGGAAAGCTTCACGGATGCCGGGGGGGCGCATAAGGTACTGCACATCTGCGGAGACACCACCGTTCTGCTCGACAACATGATTGCAACCGGCGTCTCGGGTCTGAGCATCGAGGAGAAGGTCAGCCCGGAGAAGGCAGTTGAGATCGTGAACGGCAGGGCCGCTTTGATTGGTAACATCGGCGTTGTTCGTCCATTGCTCCAAGGAACTCCTGAGGACGTATTCAAGGAGGCCACGCGAGTCAAGAAGGCGGGCTTCAACCTGGTAGCTCCTGGGTGCGGTCTCGCAGCAAGGGTTCCGAAGGCCAACCTCGAAGCTTTGATCAAGGCTGTAAAAGGGTAAACGGACAAAAGGGAGGCAACTCCCTTTTCATATCTTTCTTTCCTGCCATTTGTTCATTAATTTATTAAGTGAGCGATTTCCATCGACCCCTACCCATGCCATTCGCCGAATCCAGAGTCGATTCAGGAGATTGCGGAAAATGGTTTGCTCATAGGACGTGTCAGGACCTACCGAATTTCTCTGCCGCCCTCGGCAAGCTTAGTATGTTCTCTTTCGGGGTCTTGAAAGGTATTTCACAACCCGGTGCAATGATGAAGCCGGGTGATTTACCCCAAAGGTCCAGGACTTTCTTCACGTCATCCTCTACTGCCTGCTGCGTCCCTTTGAACATCAGCTCCATGTGATCTATTCCTGAGACCACGCAAACATTGCCCCCCATCATTTCGAAGGTCTTTTGGAGTTCCACTACTTTATTGTTAAAATGGATCGCGCTGGGATTCAGGGCCATCTCCTTATCGAGGAAGGGGATGGCAGAGCAGTTGTGGACGATTGTTTTCAGGCCCAAAGAGCGGAACTTATCGAGCACGATCTTCAGATATCTCATGTCGAAACGGTCACACAGCTCAGGACTGTTCTGCTCTGCTCCAGCAGTTCCGTTCTCTATCATGACGCTCTCGAGGCCGATCGCACTGATCCTTTCAGCATATAATTTTGAAGATTCAACGACCTTGCCGATCAACACTTCGATCATTTTCGGCTCTTGGATCAGTTTCATGTAAAGATTCTCTGCACCCATCATCTCCATCGCTATCAACAAAGGTGAATCGATGCAGCCAGTTACCTCCACCTCTCTACCGATCTTGGACTCCATTATGCCTGCGGCCTTGATCGGCACCGACCAGAATCTATCTTTCAAGGGGTCGATTGATTCGACCTTTTCGATATCGCCAATGTCTTTGATGGCGTATTTGTCCACGCGCGGATAGAAATCGCGCTCTGGCCACTTCCACACCGTTCCATGAGCTTGCGCCTCGATCAAGATATCTCCCCATCCGGCCATCACGTTGTCATAGCCGAACAACTTGTGCGATTCGATCGCGATTTCGGCAAAGACCTCAGGGTCGTGGAATCCATCCCTCATGGTCTTCCCGCACGATTGCAGGACCCATTTGGCGCCGCCGAGGTGCTGATAGAACACTGGAACCCGGTCTGGCTCCTCAATATTCAGGGCAGCCAAGAACCGTTGCTTCGGAGTCATGAAGCATGAATACTTCACTATTGCTAAAAAAGATTCTAGAGGATTATTGTCATCGCTGTTTAAGCCGATTTAAAATGAAGTTCATTTGAATTATGCCAGCATGCTCATTCTAAATTCCCGTCTCTTTAAAATACAGGAATACGATTCCGATGCACGTGATTTTCAATGGCTCTAGGCATCGCTCTTGATCTAGGCACAAGTGGTTATCGCACCCACCTCGTCGACCTATCGAAGAATGGAAAGATCCTATCCACGGCAATAACGATGAGACATCCTTTGCCGGGTGCGAACATCATGGACCACCTTCACTTCTGGCTCGAGAACGGTTCAGAGGTCGGGCACAAGATCATCATCGAGACGGTCGATAAGCTGATAGAGCTTCATGGGGCAGAGCCGAAGGAGATCAAGTCTATCGCCATCTGCGGAAACCCGGCCCAGTTGAGCATGTTCGAGAACATCGAGATCCGTGATTTGGCTTTCGCGGGAAACTCGCTCTTGAAAAGGTTGAAAGTGAAAATACCGGAGCGCCGAGCCCACACTATCGCCGCTTGCGATCTCGGGATGACCTCGGTCGATTCCGAAGCCGTGATCCGCATTCCACCCTCGATCAGGCATGAGATCGGGGCTGACGCCTTGGCCATGATAATCAAGTCGCACATGCTCGAGCGCAAGGAGACCTGCATGGTGACCGATTACGGCACCAATGCGGAGATGGGGCTTTACCATAATGGCGAGCTCTTCACGGGTTCCGCCGCAGCGGGTCCGGCCATGGAAGGGCAGAGCATAGAATATGGAATGTTGGCAGCTCCCATGGCAATCTCGGATCTGGAATTATTGGGTGATGGCAGCTGGCGCAACTATGTCCTGGATGAGCACCTCAAAGCCCAGAAGGGGTCTGCCATCGATCCGAGGGATGGCAGCATGAGAGAGACGAGCAACGTTAAGGCCCGTGGCATCACTGGAACAGGAGTTGTGGCTGCGGTGGCGCTGGGCCTGGAAACCGGCATCATCAAGCTTCCTTCCTTAACTTCTCCCGATAAAAAATTGCATCTCCAGGATGGGGTCTTCATAACCGAGCACGACGTACTCGAGGCAGGAAAAGCCATGGGGGCGATCAGAGCCGGGCACCGCACTCTCATCGAAGAGGTGAATATCAATGACGAGGAGCTTAAGTCCATGTATCTGGCCGGCGCATCTGGTACCTACGTTGACCCGATCAAGGCACAAGTCTGTGGCCTCGTCCCCCGAGTGCTGGAGCGCACCTATCAATGTGGTAACACCTCTCTAATGATGGCCTACGATCTGTTGGTGAAGGATGAAGCGATGGATGAGATGCAAAGCATCGCCGATTCGATCGCGGCCAAGCATATTATGTTCGCAACTTCAAAGGTCTTCGAGGATCTCTACGTCAATGAGATCGCCTATTGGCTCGAGGGCATGCCGTTTGAGATGTTCAATCATATCCTGAAGGAGAAAGGGTATCGACCGCTGCCTCCAATCAAGCGGCCGAAGGAAACTCTGCGTATCGTCTCATCGGACATCCCGGTCCTCGGAGACCGAGGACTGAAGACCCTGGATCATGTCGGAGTTTACCTGATCGCGGAGTTCCCTGGCTGCATAGGTTGCGGGAAGTGCATGCGCGAATGCCCAGAGCGGGCCTTGAAGATCGAAAAACTAGGCGATAACCGCTTCCAGGTCAGGATCGCAACGGAGTATTGCCTCGGCACGGCATGCAAGAACTGCGAACAGAGCTGTCCAGAGGATGTCATCCGGTTGAGCGACATGAAGATTGTGGAAAGGCCCAAAGAGGCTGCTTAGATGAAGATAATCACGCTGGTCGACAACATCTGTGGTTCGGCATCACCGCCGACGCGGCTCGTGAAGATGCTCAATCGGCCCGATCGCCAATTCATGGCGGAGCAAGGGCTTTCGATAATCATAGAGATGGAGAACGGCCAGAGGGTCCTGTTCGATACCGGTTCCTCGGAGCAGGTGTTCCTCCATAACCTGCATTTGCTCGGCCTTGAACCGAAGGATTTCAATGCGGTGGTCGTATCGCATGGTCATTACGATCACGTTGGCGGTCTGGTCCCAATGATCGAGGCTGGCATTCCGATATTCGCGCACCCGAAGACTTTCGTCGGAAAACGATACTCAACCGCCGGCGAAACGAAGACAGACATTTCTCCTCCACAGAGAGTCATCGATGCTTTGGCCAAGGCGAAGTTGAACCTTTCCACCCAAAGTGTCGAAGTGATACCTGGAGTTAAGACCTCGGGGGAGATATCTCATACGAACGACTTCGAGCAGACTCTTAATTTCATACGGGATGACGAGGGGAGCATGCTCGAGGACACCATCCATGACGAGCAGGCTGTTTACATATCCACCAAGCGCGGATTGGCCATTATCTCTGGCTGTTCGCATGCTGGAATCGTCAACATCGTGACCCAGGCCAAGAAGCAGACGCCTGGAGCAAGGATCCAAATGGTCATGGGCGGCCTGCACATGATGGGAGCTAGCCAGGACCGGATCCGGAAGACCATGGAGATGCTGAAGAACCTCAATGTGGACCGCATAGCGCCATTGCATTGCAGCGGCTTCGAGGCGATGAAGATGATTTCTGACCGCTTCGTCGGGTTCGAGCTAATGCCTGCCGGAAGTGAAATAGAGCTTCCATAGAGAGGGCGAGCCATTCTCCGAGTCTCATCCAGACCGATCGTCATATAGATCCAGCACAGCCTGGCTCATCATCTCGTCTGCGAAAGCGCCGGCATGGAAGATCCTTCGCGAGAATTCTATCGGACCGTACATTACGAAATCCGCTCCAGCCGAGATCGGGAGGGTAGCGGATGAGACATCGACGTAGCGATAGATCGCCTTGTCCTCTTCTTTGAGATGAGCCTGGAGGATATAGGAGTCGACGGCATTATGCATGGCGCATCCACTGGGCAATCCCCATTTCGCTTTGGCTATGGTTATGGCGCGAAGGGCGGAGCCGGCCATCTGCTCGATGGTCATCACCGCCGTGTCCAGAAGGGGCTTGCTAATCCCATTGTCCCTGGCCATATCGATCATTCCAGTGGGCAATAGTTGACCGCCATTCTCGAGGAGATAGATCTTGCCTTTGAGGCCGATGTCGCCGGGATTGAAGGCCAGCAATACCGCGCTTTCCACCTTCGAATCTCGGAGAAGGCCGAGCTCCTCGGTGGTCGTACCGGCGTGGATCGAGTTGTATATCACCCTTTTCCCGATTCCGACCTCCTGCGCATATTTTATTCCCGCTAGCCTGACCTCGGACGAAGGCGAGTCAATCAATAATGGCACTGGCGTGAGGTCCGCTGCCTTCTCCAAGTATGCTCGGATGGCCTTCGGAGTCTCGGCGAATAACATCAGCGCGGTCGGTGTATGGGTCTCTTGCGCTGCTTGGTTGAATCCCTCCAGGCATTTCTCGAAAGCTCCTGGCCGACACCGTCCATCGGTCCGGTCCTCGACAATGCTATGGCGTGGGTAGCCGATCGAGCCGATCATCACGGTCCTCCTCTTGCCTGGCTGTCCACCGAAGTTTATTCCGGAGATCCTGAACACTTTTTGTTCGTTGAGGAATTTCATCATTCTATCCTTCCCCCCTGAGGTATGCTTTCAATCTTCCTGCGAATTCCACTGATGGCGTCATAGACACCGTACCATCGACCGGATCATAGATCACACCGAACCGCTCGGAAAGCACGACAAGGCTGGCACTCGTGCTGAGCTTCTCGCTCGGCATCTGAAGCATCGATGTGACGAAAGTATCGGCCAATTTATTCAACTGCTTTCCGACCTGGGCGCCTTCCTGCACCAGTCCTTGGTTCAGAACGACCATTGGTCCACCCGGGAAAGTCCCGGGATCTCTGGCCTTGCATTTCCTTATGGCTTCGAGCAGACCTTCGGTGCGGCCTTGGTCGAAGTTATAGATCGGGTCGTAAGCGATTATCTCGTCCGCATTCTTCGGGAAGATCAAATCGATTAGCTCCACCTGATGGCGGAATCGCTCTACAGCTTCGTGATCGAGATTACACAAGTATGGTATCGCCGCCCTCTCGCAGCGGATACGCATTCGCTCGTCCACACCATTCTTCCATAGACCGATCAGGGCGGACCCGGGGAAATGCCCGAACTCTTCTTTTCCACAGGCAATCAGGAAACGGATGTTTGGATTGCTGATGATGTTCGCAACTACCTTTTCCAGCCCCACGTTCTCTGTCTTGAGAGTCCCTTTGATGGCAAAATCCTCTTTTGGCACCGTAACTTGACCGCGGCCAATGATGAGGATGGCGATATGGCTCCTTTCATCACCGATTTCATAATCGCCGGGCACCTGCAGCCAATTCATCCCCATGCAGCCTCCTTTTTTGGTTATCGCCGATTCGGACGGAACGCGAACGCTCAGCTTGGTTCCTTTCGTAAGTAAATCGCTAGCGCCCCTATAAGCCCTCTTCACCATCGACTGTTTGAGCGCCTTGCTCAATTCATAATCCTAACGGTATAACGAAGCTGACGGACCAATTATGATTAGGTCTTCAATGCAGCTCCCATCTGATTAGATAATGAAAATAACCCAACCATTAAGTAACTCGGCTAAGATTTGTTAATCAGGGGTTGAATCGATGGACTATGCTGACATGTCGAAGAAAATCGTGGATATCTTAGGATTGCAGAACGAGCCCGTGGCGGTGACACTGATCAAGAAGGGCGAAAAGTTGCCTGAGGGATATAGCCAACCCGACAAACCCATCAGACATTGCCAATCAATCATGAGGGCCAGAAAGGGAGAGATGCTTGTCGTCACCGAGGAGAAGGAAGCCTGTCCGGTCGGCGCTTCNNGAAGGGAGCATACAGGCTGTTGCCGTTTCTCCTCTCTCCAAAGCCCTGGTGAAGCCGGATGTAGTTGTTATTACCGGAACGCCTGAGCAGGTCTATTGGCTTATTCCAGCCGCCACCACTTTTAGCGTTGGTGGAAGAGTGACGGTGGATATGGCCACGGCGCAAGCTAGCTGTGGGGACTCGACTATAATCCCATATGTAACTGGCAATATCAACATCTCATTGGGATGCTTCGGTTGCAGGAAATCGACGGACATCAAGCCAGAGGAGATGCTGGTAGGTATCCCGATGGCCAAGATCCCTGAAATCGTGAAAGCACTGGAAAAGATGGGCGCGGGGCCGATCCCAAAGTCGAGAACCAAGTGAGGGGATTCTACCCCTCCCTTTTTCCAATTCCTTTTCGCCATATCATCTGACCGGATGAATTTCCGGTCAGCTTTAATTATTGAACCGCGCTGAGGGGCTGATGAAGCTCGGCCCGGC
>PMBU01000145.1:10482-13679 GCA_003153895.1 Methanomassiliicoccaceae archaeon
AGCATTCGCCCTGATGCGAAATCGGGAGCGATAACCGTTTACAACGGAAAAGGCGCGTCGGTGACCCAGGCAAAGGTCTCGGCCATCATGGAGGCGCTCGAGAGATACAGCGGAGAATGGCGCGAAGACGCCTTGGTCCGGTGGACTGTTGAGGACGCGTTATCATGCAATAACGCATTGGACCCGAGGTCCTTGATCCTGCCGCAACGAACGACGATCCATATCATGTCTCAGCCCGTAGCCTGGGTAAAGGGTGTGGATCTGATCGAGAATGAAGAGATATGGGTTCCTGCGAGCGCGGCCTTCCATCCATACTCGTCACCGAAGGACCTAGCGCTCTTCCGCACCAATACCAATGGCCTGGCATCTGGAAATACGATGGAAGAGGCGGTGGTGCACGGTCTTTGCGAGCTGATAGAACGGGACGCATGGTCGATCTGCGAGAGCAGACATCGGGTCGTTGGGGACATCCTTCCATCGAAGGATGATCGGATGATCCAGCAAATGCTGGAGAGGTTCTCATCCAATGGAATTGAAGTCCGCTTGAAGGACCTGACCTCGGATGTCGGGCTGCCCACCTTTGCAGCCTCAGCCGACGACGTTCGCCTTCAGGACCCGGCATTGCTCAGCCTTGGAATGGGTACCCATCTCAATCCGAGGATAACGGTCATTAGGGCATTGACCGAGGTGGCTCAATCAAGATTGACCCAGATCCATGGAGCTCGCGAGGATACCGTCAGAGGCAAGGCTACCCGTCAGTTGGGCTATGAAAGGGTCAAGCGGATGAACCAGATGTGGTTCGCAGATTCACAGAAGACAATGGCATTGACCAATTACCAGAGTTATGACACGGCAGACGTCTATGACGATCTCCAGGTAATCCTGGCCTGTCTGATAAAACGCGGCTTTAAGCGTGTTGTGGCGGTAGACCTTACCCGTAAGGAACTCGACATCCCGGTTGTCAAGATGATCGTTCCTGGTCTGGAGGTATTTGCCATGGACGAGGAACGCGTCGGTGCCAGATTGCGAAAGGTGGCAACTTGAGGCCTGTAGTCTTTCTAGGCCCCAGCTTGCCGAAATCGGAGGCAGATCAGATCCTGAAAGCTGACTTGAGGCCCCCTGTGAAACGAGGGGATCTACCGGCGCTGGAGGATGGCGTGGATGTCATCGGGATCATCGATGGCGTATTCATGGGGGAAGCCGCGGTCGGCCATCGAGAGATCATAGACAAGCTGAAAAGCGGTGTGAAAGTCTATGGGGGGAGCAGCATGGGTGCCTTGAGAGCTGCGGAGTTGCATGATTTCGGTATGATCGGCGTCGGCACGATCTTTGACCAGTATCTTAATGGAAAAATCGACGGGGATGATGAGGTTGCGTTGATATTCAATCCGGAGACATTGGAACCGCTATCCGAACCGCTGGTGAATATGAGGCTGAACCTTCAAGGCGCAGTAGGGGTTGGATTGATAACGGAATTGGAAGCGGCTCACATCATTGTTTGCCTGAAATCTATCTATTTTCCGAAGAGGTCTTTGAGTATGCTGCTCGACTGTACCATGCGCATTCTTAGTTCCGAAAAAGGCCGGGCGATCGGCGAGATGTTTAAGTTTGAGTACATAGACTTCAAACGAGAGGATGCGGTCGAGCTTCTAACTACTATTGCGGAAGGCATTCTTCATTAAGCAAATCACTTTATTTTTTTGCGATTATTTACTCGATTTAATCCCGTTTAACAAAGTTGATATTAACGGTTTTAATAAAAATATATATTAAATTGATGATACTTATCTAAAATTAGCTGGACAATGCCTTGAAGTAATCAATCGTTTATCATGGATGGACCATCCATCCACAATCAAGCTTATATCATTCTCAAGAGCTAATAGGTCCGAGCAAGGGGAACCGATTTTCACTGAGGGAACACTAGATTTGGGGGAATGGTTTATGAAACTAGTGATGCCTCGCTGAGAGTCGCGTTTTTCAACAAGGAGGCAAAGAATGGCGAAATACAAGGACAAGATAGACTTATATGATGACAGGGGCAAGGTCATCGAGAAGGACGTGCCCCTGGAAGCGATCAGTCCTTTGAAGAACCCTGCCATCAAGCGCATTGGTAACCTTGCCAAGAAAACAATCGCCGTTGACCTGGCTGGAATTGAGAAGGGTCTCAAGACCGGACGAGTCGGTGGCGGCTACATCAAGGGCAAAGAGATAGATGCGCCGGTTGTCAAGGATGCTGAAAAGCTGGCAAAGGCTGTAAAGGAGTTTATAAGAATCTCGAAGGACGATGACACTGTGGTCACGGTGCTTGGTCAGGGCAAGAAGCTGATTGTCCAAGTCCCGACCGTCAGGCTGGATGTCGGTGTCGAATATACCACCGGTTTCACGGCCGCGGCAGCTGCAGTGACGCAGGCAATCATCGATATGTATGATGTGCCTATCCATAAGGCGAACATGGTGAAGGCCGCAGTTTGGGGCAGATACCCACAGACCATGACCTTCCTCGGTTCGAACTTGAAGTCCATCCTAGAGGTTCCGCAGAACAACGAAGGAGCTGGATATGCCTTGAGAAACATTATGGCAAACCACATCGTGGCAATATCTGGCAAGAATGCGATGAATGCAGCGGCTCTTTCTTCGATATTTGAGCAGACTGCAGCATTCGAGATGGGCGATGCGATTGGTCCATTCGAGCGCGGGCACCTATTGGCACTCGCCTTCCAGGGATTGAACGCGAACAACATGACCTACGAGATCGTGAAGGAGAACGGCAAGACCGGCACAGTCGGTACTGTCGTCGAGTCCATCGTTGGACGCGCGATTGAAGACAAGGTCATCAGGGTATTGGAGAAACTGCCATCTGGCTACAAGGTCTACACGACCAACGATATTCCGCTATGGAACGCCTACGTGGCATGTGGTATGCTCGCCGCCATCATGGTGAACTGCGGTGCTGCCCGTGCGTCACAAGGTGTCCCGTCGACGATCTTGTATTATAACGATCTGCTCGAGCACGAGACAGGTCTGCCTGGTGTTGACTACGGCCGTGCAATGGGTACGTCCGTTGGAATGTCCTTCTTCAGCCACTCGATCTATGGCGGAGGCGGCCCTGGTCTGTTCCATGGTAACCACGTCGTGACGAAGCACGCGAAGGGCACCGTGATCCCAGTAATCGCAGCAGGCTGCGCACTGGATGC
>PMBU01000087.1 GCA_003153895.1 Methanomassiliicoccaceae archaeon
TTTGGTAGTTATGAGCCAGGATGATGGCGTTCCGCTTCTTCTTCAGCCTCTGGACCTCGTCCCTAAGGGACATGGGGCGTGCATCTATAGCCAGGTATAAATAAATTGGTAGCTAACAAGGCGATGAACAGGATTAGTCCAGCATCATAAAAATGAAAGTATAGAAATTTGCTTGCGTGCCGAAGTACATCTGACCAGAGGATAGAAGAGACAGGAACGCAAATCAGCCTGAAACAAGAGGGGCTGAAATGAGGTTCTCCCAAGGAAAGGCAGGAAGAGTCTTCGTCGTCCGTCTCGAGGACGGGGAAGTTATCCATGAGACGCTTGAGCGTTTCGCCGCTGACCATCATATCGTCGCAGCCACAGTCTCAATCGTCGGAGCGGCTGATAAGGGAAGCAAATTGGTCGTCGGGCCGGAGAAGGGCGATGCATTGCCCCCGAACCCAATGGAGCACATACTCTCCGATGTCCATGAATTGACCGGGGTCGGGACCATCTTCCCCAATGAGAACGGCCAGCCGGTCCTGCATATGCATGTGGCATGCGGAAGGCGGGGAAGCACGGTCGCTGGCTGCGTGAGAAGAGGTGTCCGCGTCTGGAAGACAGCCGAGGTGATCATCAACGAAATCACTGGCATGACTGCCAGACGAGAGGTAGATTCCCCCACCGGATTCGAGCTGCTCAACCCCCGTCGCTCGACTGTGATGGATCTGTCCAGAAACAACAACGAGATGTGAGGCGTCGATAATAATCTCCACAACAAGATCACCTTCAACGTCTGGAAAGAACAGAAAGCCATTAAGTCGACTGAGGAGAGTTAGCCTCTGGCAACGAGATCACGAAGGTGGCGCCATGCGGTATGCTGTCCTCGACCCAGACCTCGCCCCCATATCGCTCGACCGCCTTGCTGACAAGGTAAAGGCCCAATCCGGTGCCGCCATTGACGCCGTGGCTGAAGCCTTCCTTGAAGACCTTGTCCTTCAGGTCATCCGGGATCCCAATGCCATTGTCCGCGATGCGCATGGAGCATTTTCCATCCTGCCTCTCAATCAGGACATCAATGCGGTCGGCCTTTCCGTGGATGGTAGCGTTCCTGACGATATTGTCGATCGCCGAGCCGAGCGCATCATCAGCCAGTACATTGCACGACCCTTCGATCCTGAAGTCGATCATATAGCCTTTGCACACGCTCTCAGCGACCTTCGCTAGGTCGAAAGTCTTGAGCGGCCCACCGCTCAGGGCGATCTTCTCCAGCTCCTTCATGCGCTTGATCATTTCCATGGAGCGGTTCACCGCTCTTGTTGCTCCCGTGAGAAACTTCTCATTTTGAGTGCGCTTGAACATCTCCAGGGAGCCGTTTAGCACAGTTAGCTCGTTCAAAGTGTCGTGCCGGAGGATGCCATTGATCAGCCTGAGCACCTCGTTGAGCTGGATCAGACGCTCCTCCATGTGCTTCCTCTCGGTTATGTCGGACGCGACGACGATGATGCTGCCGGTCTTTCCTCCCTGATCTATTATCGGCGCTGTGGAAAGGGAAATTACCTTCATCGTCCGATCGGGAAGGCGCTTCTGCACCTCCACATCGACCATATGCTCTCCTCGCAGAATCCTTTGCCTGATGGAAACGATACCCTCGTCCTGCACATCGGGCAAGAAGGAGAAGGGATGCGCGCTGTCGATGTCCTCCCAACCGAAGATGCGCTCCGCCGCTGGGTTCCAGGTCGATATCGAGCCGTCCAGATCGATGGACAGTATTGCCAGCGGCGAGGTATGAATGATCGCCTTGAGCTTGCTCCCTGTCTCCCAAACCCTTTCCTCGGTCAGTTGACGTTTGTTGATGTCCCTTATGCTACCGATTATCCCTTCTATCTGCCCTTCCGAGCTGAATACGAAGCGTCCCACGAACTCGACCCATGGGGACGAATCTTTGGATAGTGCCCTGAATTTGATGGTGAAGGGATTGCGGTTATAAGCTAGGGAATTGACGGAATCGAGGAAGGTCCGCATGTCGTCCGGGTAAACGAAATCGCTAAAGTTCCTGCCCATCACCTCCTTAGGAGGATAGTTGAGCACGTCCATCACGGCCGAGTTGACATATTTTATGTTCCATGATGGATCGAGTTCGATGATGATGTCCATGACATTATCCGCTAGATTGCCCAATCTGGCTTCGTTGAGCGGGATGTCAACGCCGGGCTCCATCGGCTCGATCACATTTGTCCTTGGTTCGAGAGAGGTTATCGGCTGCTTTGCTTCAAGCGATACCAGCGAAAAGGAAAGGTTCGATGCTAGGCTGGAGAAGATGTCTACCTCATCGCCATCGAACGCGTCGTTATAGCTCGAATAGATGTGGAGCACTGCTCTGACCTCGCCATCGACGAACAGCGGCAAGGATAGGCTCGACCGAACGCCCAACCGTTTGACCTCATCCCACCACACCGCCATCGATTGATCGCTAAGAATGTCCTGAAGGACAACTGGCTTTCTAGTCTTGTGAACCCGGCCACTCGGCCCCTGCTCGGTCTTGGCATCGTCATAGTGAACGATCGTCCCCTGAGGATTCCTATAGACCGGACCCGAGCTGACCAATTGGACCACGGACCCATCATCATCATATCTTCCGATCCAGGCGAGGGGGTAGCTTTCCTCCTGTGTAATGACATTGCAGACTCCCTGGAGCATCTCATTTTCACTCCTCGCCCTGCCGATTTCGCGTCCAGTGAGAATGATGATACGCAAGGCTCGATTGATGCGCTCGGTCTGTGCTTCGACTTTCACTTTATCGCTAATGTCGTGAACTATGGCATAGCCCCTGTTTACTCCCTTTACTCTTAACATTCCAGAGAAGAGTTCCACATGGCGGATCTCACCGTTCGATAGTCGATGCCTCATCGCTAGCGTTGTGCCCTTGGAGCTCGCCTTATAGCTCGATCTGTTTTCACAGTTGCCCTCAGATGTTGCAGCCAGATCGTCAATCTTCAGCCTGAGCAGCTCCTCCCTGGAATACCCATAGAAATCACAGGCGGCATGGTTCGCATCCACCATGCCCCCAGTTGATGGATCCAAAAGTATCATCGATTCCACATTGTCCTTGAAGAGCTTCTCGTATATCTCCTCGGACTCGCGCAATTGCTCCATGGCTTGTCGCTGTGAGACGGAGCGTTTGATTATGTTAGCAAGTTCCATGAACTGGGTCTTGGGGTCGCCCCCCTTCTGCAAATAGAAATCGGCACCATTGTTCAAAGCGTCGATGACCACGTCCTCTCGTCCCTTACCAGTGAATAGAATGAAAGGCGTGTTTCGTCCTTGAATACGTATCGATTTTAGGAATTGTATGCCATCGATCCTCGGCATTTGGTAATCGCACACGATAACGTCGAAATGCCTGGTCTCAAGCATGACCATTGCGTCCATGGCGGAGGTAGATAGCTCTACAGCTATCTCCCCGTCCCGCTCCAAGAAGGTCTTGGATATATCCAGCAAGGCAGGGTCATCGTCGATGCAGAGTGCCCTGATCATAGCTACCCCATTACCCTGGCTGGATTCAAAATTACCGCGTTCCCTATTTCATTGTATCTGGGTAATTCGCTAAATGAGTAATGTGAATGGATTACCATCATTGAAATTTGGTCGTAGTGATTTTTTAGTGCCAGAGAATCATTAATTAGGCTTGCTAGCGTTTGTGATACGCGGTAACGGTATGGCAATATCAATACGCTGGGTGGGGACGGGAGGACAGGGAGTGGTCTTCGCCGGAATGGTTCTTGCAAGAGCCGCTGCCATTTATGAGAAGAATAACGGAGGGGGGCTCTTCGCCAACCAGACCCAATCTTATGTGCCGGCTATGACAGGTGACATCATCAAGTGCGATATCGTCGTCTCGGAGGAAAGCGCATTCTATCCCTTCGTGGAGATACCTGATTACCTGATTGCGATGTCCCAATCAGCGTACGACAAATTCATCGAGCAGACGAACGATGGGACGAGGATCATTTTTGATGGGGACGTTTTCAAATCGAGGTCGGACCAGGTTCATTACGATATACCCGCCTCGCGCAAAGCGGAGGGGAAGTGGAAGAACCGCTCGGCAAATATGATAATGCTCGGTGCTCTGATCGGGATATCGCATCTGCTTGGCGAGGAATCTGTCCTCGAGGCCATCGCCAATGCGAGCCCTTCT
>PMBU01000128.1 GCA_003153895.1 Methanomassiliicoccaceae archaeon
CACCGTGATGCTCTCACCGGTGAGCATGGATTCGTCCACCGCCGACGACCCTTCTACCACCGCGCCATCCGTTGGGATCCTCTCCCCCGGCCTGACGATGAAGAGGTCATGGACGTCAAGCTCCTCAACCGGCACCTCCGTCTCGATGCCATCGATGATGCGCCTTGCTGTCTTGGGCTGAAGGTCGATGAGCTTCCGGATCGCCTCAGAGGTGCTTCCCTTGGCCTTGGCCTCAAGATATTTGCCGAACAGGATCAGGGTGATTATCATCGCCGAGCTGTCAAAGTAGGTATCATGAAATGCTACCATTCCAGGTAAGAAGACCACCGCTATGCTGTAGAAATACGCCGCTGATGTTCCGACGGCGATAAGCGTGTCCATATTGGTGGTGCGGTGCCTTGCTGCCTTGTACGCATTGACATAGAACCGGTATCCGGCGATGAACTGGACCGGTGTCGCCAAGGTGAAAAGGATGTAATTGCCATTGTCCATGAAGAACTGGACCTTGCCTAGGTCCGTGAACATCATGGCCAACGCCAATCCCAAGGTCGGTATCGAGAAGGCGAGGCTGAAGAATAGCAATCTCTTCTTGCGATTCATCTCCTTGACCCGTTCTGTCCTTTCGGTGTCGACCGTTTCAGCTTCGATCACTTCATAGCCTGAATCGCGGATCGCCCGTTTCAGATCGGGAACGCGAATGACTTGAGGGTCGTAAGTGATCGTCACTTTATCGCTTGCCAGGTTGACCGAGGCCGCTTGAACCCCATCGAGCGAGAGAAGCGCCTCTTCGATGGTGTTCGCACAGGTGGCGCAGCTCATGCCGCCCACGGAAATGGTCACCACATTGAGAACGACGTCATATCCAGCATCCCTTACTGCCTTCTTGATAAGCTCGATATCAACTTTCTGCGGATCATATGAGATGGTAGCCCGCTCGGTCGCCAGGTTGACGTTCGCGCTATCAATTCCCTGGAGGTCGGCCAGACTGCGTTGGATGGTATCTACGCAAGAAGCGCAGGTCATTCCGGAGACGCCGAAGCTCGTCTTCTTCCTGCCCTTGATGGTGGATTGGACTGACGATGATGGAACCGGGTCTTCTTGCATTCGGCACATCATGGCAAAAAAGGGTTAATCTAGGTTTGGATGAAAGGTTCATTGAAATGGATGGTCCATTGTAATAGCCAAGTATGTATCGGATGCTGTGGGGCAGCCGTCCAAAGAACCCTGTTCTTTCAATCCGCTAATAGGTCTCGGCGATAGCCTCTATCATGATCTTCGCCTTGAACGGCAGTTGCTTGACCTCGACAATGCTTCTGGCAGGTGGGTCCTTTTTGAAATGGTGCGCATAGATCTCGTTGATCATCTTAAGGTCATCAAGATCGGTCACAAAGACCGTCGTTTTGACGACGTTTCTCGTTATAAGCCCGATCGATGTCAATACCTGTTCCAGGTTCTGAATGCATTGTTTGACTTCGGATTCGAGCCCGCCCTCGACGAGTTTGCCAGTTGCTGGGTCGATGCCTATCTGACCGGAGCAAAAGACGAACTTGTCAGAGATGACCGCCTGAGAATATGGGCCTACAGGTTTTGGCGCATCTAACGAGAGCACGATCCGCTTCATGCTAAGTCATGGAGCTACATCGATAATCAATTCATCGCTCCTCATCGAGTCGCATTTCTGATTTGAGCCATTGTGGAAGGTCTGCGATGCTGTCGATCACCGCTTTGCACCCTACTTGGCTCCACCTCTCTTTGTTTGTTGAGCCGGTGAGCACGCCGACGAACAGCGCTCCCGAAGCTTTGGCGCATTCAAAGTCCATTGGATGATCGCCGATGAACAGGCACTCCTTCGACAAGCATTGCAGCTTCTCAGCGATTCGATCCATTGCTAATGGGTTCGGCTTCGCTTCCTCCATGGGAAAGTCGTCCCGGCAAACCAAGTGGACAACGTGGCCGTCGAAGCCGGTTCTTCCCAGCACAGCCAAAGCATAATCCCTAGAGCCGCGTGTCAATATTCCGACCTCGAACCCCTTTTCTTTCAATGAATTGACGAGGGAAAGGGCGCCATCGATCTCCCGCACCTGATCGACCCTTTCCATCTCGATCTCTGTAAGTGCCTCGCTCAGTCGGCGATTGAATTCCTTTTGGTGCGCGGCGCTTGAATTCTCCTGCAAGTAGGCCTTTCCAAGGATGAAATTCTCGACCACAGACTCGTCGACGCTTATAAATCGACTTGGCACGCCTGCGTCGGCAAGCTCCTTCAAGACGGTCTGCTTAAGCTGCACATAATCGATGTGGCTCTGCACAAGGGTGTTGTCCAGATCGAAGATGATTGCCTTAACCCCTCTCAATCTTTTCACGCCCTACCTCCGATGATGCTTATCGAGATAGTCCTTTCGATGTTCGAATCCTGAACTCATTTGCATGACCGATGTTGGTTCCACGGGTAGTAGAATAAGCAAACGCGCGATCAACTCAGCGCACATACATACTCAAATGAATTCGAATCTTTCGCCATGCTGGTTGATGCCAGCCACCGCCATTCTCGGTGTATTATTCGAGTGGGATAGGTTCCCGTCCTTATCTAGGATAATGACGCCTCCATATCCCTTCACTCTCTCTTCCAGATAGCGAATGGCCTCGTCGCCGGCCTCCTGGGCATTCATGCCATCTTCGATGCTATGGCAAACGCGCCTTGCGATCACGGCCTTCATCATTGGCTCCCCCCAGCCGGTGGCCGAGACTCCGGCGAATTTACTGTCGGCATAGTTGCCGCAGCCGACCAGCGGGCTGTCACCCACCCGCCCCGCCATCTTGTTTGGCGTTCCGCCAGTGGACGTAGCGGCTGCGATCTTGCCCTTTTGATCCATTGCGACTGCACCTACAGTACCTTTAGGCGAATAACGATCCCTCGCGGCATCGAAAAGCTCTCTTTGCTCGAACGATTGCCTCTGCTTGATCTCCTGCCAGCGTCTCAGTTCCCTATCGGTCAGAAGGCATTCCTGGGAAACGGTGGGCATTCCGATGGAGCGAGCGAACCTCAGCGCCCCCTCCCCCACCAGCATGCAATGTTGAGTCTTTTCCATTACCTGCCTCGCCAAGGACACGGGATGGAGGATATGCTGGACGGCGGCCACGGCTCCGAAGGATAGGTCGTCGCCATCCATTATCGTTGCGTCCATCTCCACTTCCCCATCTGCGTTCAGGAAAGAGCCACGCCCGGCATCGAACGTCGAGTCCTCTTCCATCGATTTCACTGCGACCTCGACCGCATCGACCGCAGAGCCGCCCTTACGCAAGACGGAGTACCCATCGTTTGCTGCAGTCGAACATCCCCTGCGATGCGAATCCCAAAGATCCTTGGGTATGTCCCAAGCACCTCCATGTACGATGATGCACGGCTCCATTAGCAAACACCAAATTGCAAGCTATTGAGCGCGGAACGGCCTGGCAGGTTAATTCGTTTTCGATAAATAGAGAAAGGATGCCGCTCGCGCGGCTAAGAATGTTAGCAGCTGTTCTCCATTTTCCCGCCAAGGTAGCTTGCATAGCCCGACATGTCAAGCAGGCCATGACCGGAGAGGTTGAACACAATGGTCTTCTTCTCGTTCTTCTTCTTCGCCTCCAAGGCCAGATCAATCGCCGCTCGGATAGCGTGAGTCGACTCTGGTGCCGGGATAATACCCTCTGTCCTGGCGAACATCAATCCGGCCGAGAACGTCTCTTTCTGCTCGATGGCTACCGGCCTGACCAGTTTCAGCTTCACTGCTAGACTGACCGTGGGCGCCATCCCATGATATCTTAGTCCTCCGGCGTGGATGGCTGAAGGCATGAAGTCATGACCAAGGGTATACATCTTGAAAAGAGGCGTCATCCCGGCAGTGTCCCCGAAATCATATCGGTATTCGCCTGATGTCAAGGAAGGGACGCAGACCGGCTCTGCAGCAAGGAACTCCGTCTGTACCTTGCCCTTGATCTTCTGTCCGAGCATCGGGAACGAGAATCCAGCGAAATTGGAGCCGCCTCCGACACAAGCTACCATATAGTCGGGCTCGACATCGATCATTTCCAACTGCTTCACTACCTCCTGCCCTATGACGGTCTGATGGAGCATCACGTGGTTGGCTACCGAGCCCAAGGCGTACTTGGTGTTGGCGGTCTTCACGCATGTTTCTATCGCCTCGCTTATCGCAATCCCGAGCGACCCGGTATTTTTCGGGTTCTCCTTCAGCAGCTTCTTACCAAAATCAGTGAAGTCACTTGGCGACGGATGCACCTTTGCGCCATAGGTTTCCATCACGTACCTGCGGTAAGGTTTCTGGTCGTAGGAGACCCTGACCATNNGCTCCCGTCTCTGTGGTGAGGTTCTCCACACCTGCCTTCATGTTATAGTAAGCCTGGGCGACAGCAGTGTTAGGTTTGTGGCTACCTGTCGGGCTTAGATCCTCACGTTTGAAGAAGATCTTTGCAGGGGTCTTGAGCTCCTTCTCCAGATGGATTGCCCGAACCAAAGGGCTCGGTCTATTCAATAGGATAAGCGACTCGCGGACCTCATCTGGAATGTCTATGTATCGCTCCTCGGACATCTCCTGTTTGATGATCTCATCGGGAAATATCGCTCTAAAGTCTTCAAAGGAAGCGGGTTTCATTGTGCCTGGGTGCAAAGGAGGGGGCAGTTTCTCCGGAAAGTCGGCCGCGATGTTATACCATTTCTTCGGAATATCCTCGATCCCGAGGGTGACCCTAAGATCGGACTGTTGCTTCATGGAAGACCGTAATCAATCGTCAATATATAACATTTATGTCATATAATGTATTTTATTGTACATTATTCTGGTATGAATACAAAGTAACGCTTGTTCAAGAGGAAGTTCGGAAAAGGGGGGTTTACCGACTTCACACCGATAAATTGAGGGGGAAAGCACCTAACGGAGGGGAAGGTGTATTTTGGGTGAAGCCGGTTTTCCTGAGCAATGCACAGGAGA
>PMBU01000080.1 GCA_003153895.1 Methanomassiliicoccaceae archaeon
GAGGTTCTCACTTCGTTTAGTAGAGCCCTTATCCAGACCGTGCTGGCATTCGTCGTGTCAATGGTGTTGGTCTCTGCAGTGTGCATAATCATACTTGGATGGGGTCTGGGTACGTCTCTCTTGTTAGGTTCGATTCTGGGTGGCACAAGCGGAGCAATTGTGATTCCCCTTATCGGCGGATTGAAGTTAGTAACTCCTAGAATGAAAGTCATCCTCACGTTAGAAGCCGCCATCACCGATGTGCTTGTGATAGTGGTTGCAATGTCCATCATGGGGGTCATGAGCTCCGGTGATGCGAGCATAGGAAAGGCTATTGGATCGATACTCTCAGCTTTCTTGGTTTCCGGATTCATCGGACTGCTGGGTGGGTTCATTTGGCTAGAGATTTTGTCAAGGTACATGGAGGGACAACCATTCACGTACATGGTCACGCTGGTGGCACTCCTTGGCGTCTATGCTATCACAGAAATGTTGGTGAAAGGAACCGGAGGGGGTGCCATTGCAGCCTTGCTTTTCGGCTTAACTCTGGCAAACGGCGGCGAACTTGCCAACCTCTTTAAGCACAACGTGAAGGACTACTCATTTGATGAGAACATTTCGAAGTTACACGATGAGATTTCTTTTTTTGTCCGAACATTCTTCTTTATTTACCTGGGTTTGGTTGTCACGACAATCGCCATTGCTCTAAACAACGTTTTGGTGGGAATATTAATCTGTTTGGCGATAATATTTGGAAGATTTATGACAACGCGAATGATGGGGCGATATATTGCGCCTTCAAGAATAGATCGAGATTCTCTATTTTTCATGATGCCTAGAGGACTCAGCTCCGCGGTCCTGGCATCGATACCGTTAGCGCTAGGCGTGGTAAGTGCAGAAATTGGAGGGGCCATTCTCGGCATCGTTACCATCGTAATTTTGTTAACCACCGCATTCGCTTCGGCAGGAGCATATTACATAGATCGGGAATCTACAAAGGAGGCGGAGAACCATCCGTCAACAGATTGATACACGGAAAGATTGGTAATTATGGGAATGGGAGGTTTGTCGGTCAAACTATTCTTGCCTAAATTTAGTGCAAACCTTTTCCTGTTTTAATATTGGTAAGCTCTAATCGCCTTAAGAATGACCGTATATGTCAAATCGATCAAAGGACATCGAATCTTCTGATCTGACTGTTCTCTTGAAACAGATTGGAACCAAATGAGAAGGCGATGCTTCCCCTGTTTCCCAAAAAAAGTGGGTTGGATGCCGAATATGAAACCGACCATCCATTTCCCACTGAGGACTTACCTACTGGTCCACGTAGTCGAGCCACTTTTCGTACTTCTTGTCCTGGCCCCGGGCNNGCCGCCGTGCCGGTCATGAAGAACTCATCGGCGTTGAATATCTCTCCCCTGGTGATGTCCCTTTCGATCACTTCAATCTTCAGGTCTTTGGCTATGACCAGGACCGAGTCCTTGGTTATACCTTCGAGGACCCCGGCCGATATCGGTGGGGTGATCAGCTTGCCGCCTCTGACGATGAACACATTCTCACCCGGTCCTTCGGCGACCGTCCCGTTCGAGTTCAGCATCAGAGCTTCATCGGCTCCGTGTTGGTTTGATTCTATCTTTGCAATGACCGAGTTGACATAATTTCCACATATCTTGGCCTGCAGCGAGGTCGACTTGTTCGAGGGCTTCTCCCAAGAGGAGGTCATGATGTTGGCCCCCTTCTCCAGCTGCTCCTTCCCCATGTAGGTCCCCATCTTTGCCGTGGCGACCGCGACGTTCACCTTGAACTTCGCCGGGTTCAGGACGATCTTTCCTGGCTCTCCGAGTCCATAGTAGGCGATGGGGCGGATGTAGTCGATATCGGTCTTGGTCTGCCGGACGACCTCCCTGGTCGCCTCGCATATCTCTTCGATCGTATAGGGGATCTTCATGTCCAGAATTTTCGAGGAATTGAACAGGCGAACGATGTGGTCCTGTAGCCGGAAAATGGCTCTTCCCTTCTTCGTGTCATAGAGGCGTATCCCCTCGAACACGCCACTCCCATAGTGCAGTGCGTGTGACATGAGCGGAACGTATGCCTTGTCCTGTTCGACCATCTTGCCGTCCATCCAGACCATCGGTTTGTTTGCCATGATGATGCCTCGGATCAAATATCAGACCGTCACCTACCCGATAGGGGGCAATGACGGAGCGTGTTAGAATATGTCAAGGTCCTTTTGAAGCTATCGCCACCGGTCACCTCTTGGCCAGCGGTTTGTCGTACATTCGATCGCCCACACCATTACCTTCGGCGGTCTTGCGCCACGACTTGTTCCCGAAGTACACGTACAGGAACTTCGGCACCAGCGGTCTTCCGATCAGGTCCCTTGCCTGCTTGCTGAGGCCGCCGCCCAGTGACATCGATACCGCTAAAAGCGCGAGCCCTGCCCTGAGGTTCTTAGCCCGGCCGCCAGACTCCTCTAGTGGTTTTCCTTCTAGGATTGCCCCGCCCCCCACTGCAGCTCCTCCATTCCAGACGAATCCGGTATCTCGGGCGAAAAGTACGCATATCTCCAATGCCACGGTGCTCTGGATCGATTCTGGGAAGCCGGAATTCGATATGGCATAGAATGGTTTCTCCTTTCCCCCGTTCTTCCCTTTCCTTTCCTGGAAAAGCTCGAAGAATCTGATCACTCCGGACGGCAGACTGTCTACGTAAAGTGGGAATAACAGGATGATGGCTTCCGCATTTTCGATGGCCTCAAAAAGTTCGTCCTCCTTACCGGCATCGATGGCTTGGTGCACGTGTTTGATCTCCACCTCGACGTGGATTTCCCGTAATCTGGAGGACAGGTATTCCGCCAAGATCATCGACGTACCGCCATTGCTCTTTGGGCTTCCGATTAGAAGTAAGGCCCTTTTCAACGTCATTGCATTACCCCCATGCCGTCGAGTACCAGGTCCAGCTTCCTGGCGACCTCTTCCTGCGTTTCCTTGTCATAAACGATAAGTGAGTTTGATTTGGGGGCCTGGCCGTTGACCGAGTTCCTCTTCGCCAATCGGTGGAACACGTTCTCGTGGAGCTTATCCTCCTTGTCGATCGAGCCCACCACCAGCATGGTCGGGTACGATTCATATCTCGGGTTGTGATGGACCTCCCTATCCACCTTCGCGAAGAACGGCAAGAGCACCGGTATTTGCCGATCCAGCGCATTCTTCAGGAGGCTACTGTATCCGCCAAATGTTATAGGGGTCAGCATGACCAGGAATTGAGCGTTGGCGATGCAACTGGCCACCTTCTGGCCGTCGTCCTCGTAGACGCATAGACCAGGCCTTTTCACCCAGCAGCTGAAGCATCCTGTGCATCTTTTCATGCTCTTCTCATTGAGGACTATCTCTTCGAGCTGGTGGCCTTTACCGTCCAATCGTTCCCGAAGTTCCGCCTTAACATTCTCCAGGGCTGGAACAGGTTGCCGCGACCCGTCTAGGATAAGGACATTCATCACTATCGGACGAAGTCATCCACCGTCCCACATAATAGCTTTCCTAAAACCCGGTTTGTCATTTGGTCGATTTTCGCCAGGCATCGGATGTGAAATTTC
>PMBU01000002.1:0-289 GCA_003153895.1 Methanomassiliicoccaceae archaeon
GTCTCTCAGTTCGGTGATGTCAACCATGATGGATTTGAACCCTTTGCCAACTATGTCGTCGATCCGGTTGCTATCGAATTGGATCTGGAGCTCGCTGCCATCATTCCGATGCAGCACAAACGTATGCCTTTGTTCTCCATTTCCCTTCGAAAGACGCCGAAAATGGAGATACAGTGATTCATAGGACCCAGGAGTCACGAATTTGGATAGGGGTTTGTCGATGAGATCCTTCCGCTCCACCCCCAGAAGTGTCGCTGCTGCAAGGTTCGACTCCTTGATAAAGAGGTCG
>PMBU01000002.1:299-3732 GCA_003153895.1 Methanomassiliicoccaceae archaeon
TTCATCCGCGGATCTTTTATGCAATGATTCTCTTTCGGCGAGGCGATTCTCGGCTAGTTCTCTAAGCTTTTCCACTTCTTTTTTCGAGCTCAAGAATAATCAATCGATTTATGGAAATTTATACCTTGCCTTTTAATTTCCTGATACTACTCGAATAAACAATTGATTTCAGGAACCGAAACGGTGATGAATTTACTAATGACTATTAACGGGCGCGCTCTTCCAACACATTCCCTTGAAATGCCTCGGGTAAAGACCATAATGCTGCCCATGGCCAAGTTGCTTGAAAGACGCAATATTCTTGTTTCGGAGTCCACAAATCATATGTTCCATAAAAGTACATTGCTCCAGTAATAGGCATACCCAATATTGGCCGGAGCTAGTAAGTAGGGTGAAAGGAATCTATAAATTGCGTCATATTAACACTGCGGCGGTGAGAGGAATCGATGGCAGAGAGAAGAACGGGAATGAGCAAGCGCAAGGAATCGGTCAGTAGGAACGAGAAAACTCTGTTCCCAATCGTTGCATTGGGTTCCTCAGCAGGCGGTCTGGAGGTTATTGAGACATTCTTTAGGAATGTCCCTCCCGTGACTGGCATGGCTTTTGTCATCGTGACTCATTTGGATCCCAGACACCCAAGTCTCTTGGCGGAGATCGTTTCCAAATCCACCACCATGAAAGTGGTTCAGGCTGAGAATAATGTGGAAGTCCAGAAGGACACCGTTTATGTGATTCCCCCTGGAAATGAGATGGTCATAACGGAGGGACATCTACGCCTCTCCAAACGAAGAGATGATAGCGAGCCGTTCCTGCCAATCGATGTCTTCCTCAGCTCCCTAGCTGACGATTGGAATGAGAGGGCCATTGCGATCATTCTATCAGGCAATGGCTCGGATGGATCGTTTGGCCTAAGAGCAATCCATTCGAATCTAGGAATGATCATGGTACAGAGCCCGGAGACCGCGAAGTATGACAGTATGCCTCGAAGCGCGATTGAAACCGGTTTGGTCGACTATGTTCTGCCTCCTTCAGAGATGCCCTCCCTTATCATCAAATACGTCGATTCTCTCAAAGCTGGCATCGAAGCGAAGATTGCCGATCCGGGCAAAAGTACTGATGATGTCCACAAAATCCTCTCAATACTTAAGGAAGGAACGGGTCAGGATTTCTCGCTCTATAAGAAGAGCACCATCAATCGCAGGATCGAACGACGGATATTGGTTCATCAATTAAAGAATAAAGCTCAATATGTGACCTATTTGGCAAGGAATCCGAAAGAGATACAATTACTATTCAGAGAACTGACTATTGAGGTAACGAATTTCTTTAGAAATCCGAAGGCTTTCGATTCGCTCAAAGAAATTCTCAGGAAAGCCTTCTTTGATTCAAAGGAGACAGGGGAGGCAGCGAGAATCTGGGTAGCTGGATGCTCCACCGGCGAAGAGGTCTATTCCATCGGCATCATTCTTAGGGAGCTTGTTGAGGAAACGGGCAAAAATAGACAATTCCATATCTTTGGTTCGGACATCAATGAAGATTCGATCATCACGGCTCGATCAGGGATCTATCCATTTGCAATCGCCAAAGACGTGGGCCCTAAGCGTTTGGAAAGATACTTCGTCAAAGAAGAAGCGGGGTTCAAGGTGCGGAAGGAGGTCCGAGAGATGGTCATCTTCGCAACCCATAATGTGGCTCAAAACGCGCCATTCCTTCATGTCGATCTATTGTCTTGTAGGAATCTTCTAATTTACTTCGAACCTGTGCTGCAGAGAAAGGTACTTGAAACATTCAGCGCCGCTTTGAACCCGAATGGAATCCTCTTCTTAGGGGAATCTGAAACGATTAGTGGCTTTGAAGACAAGTTTGTCGTTGTAGACTCAAGGAGCAGACTCTATACCAGACGAGTATATAACGGACTTAACTCCAGAAGAGAGGTTGTTGAGCAACCTGCAAAAAGATTTGACAGGCCACATGAGCAGACAGAAGCTGCAAGACCCACCAGCCTCAGTGAAACGGCCGAGAAAATACTCCTTTCTGAGTATACTCCGCCATGTCTGATAATCAACGATAAAAATGAAATCATCTACTTTCACGGTCGCACCGGCAAGTACCTTGAACACATATCCGGCAAAGCCACCCTCGGAATCCAGGATATGCTGAACAAAGAAATCCGCTATCCGGTGATGTCTGCCATCGCTGAATCCCGGCGCATTAACAAGATGGCAATTGAAGGAACAACCCTTGTTGACCAGGGCGAAGGAGAAATCCTTCTCACTATTATGGTCAAGCCCATCGAGGAATCAAGATCCTTAGGTACGATGGTCATCTTCGTGGAAAAGGTAATCCCAAGGAAAATTCAGAAAGGGATCAAGGGTTCTGCTAAATCGCTGGAAACAGAGACGAAGATCGAAGAATTGGAACATGAACTCGCCAACACGAAGGAAAGTCTTCAGAGCACTGTCGAGAAGTTGGAGACTTCGAACGAAGAACTGACATCGATAAATGAGGAACTCCAATCAAGCAATGAAGAGTTGCAGAGCGTTGCCGAAGAATCTCTAACTGCGAAAGAAGAACTCAACTCCATGAACGAGGAACTCATGACGGTCAACGCAGAGCTGGAAAGGAAGAATCAAGAATTGATGTTAACCAGCGGCGATATGAGGAACCTCCTCAACGGCGTCGATGTGGCGACAATCTTCCTTGATATAGATCTGAGAATCAGACGGTACACCCCTCAAACGGCATTGTTTATGAACCTCCTACCCACAGACATTGGCCGCCCGATTAAGGACATTGCCATGAACTTGCGCTATGACGACCTGATCAAGGATATCAAAGAGGTAGTCGAGAACCTGAATATCAAGGAGAAGGAGATACAGACCAAGGATGGGCTCTGGTTCAATCTCAAGATCCTTCCTTACCGAACCGTCGAGAATGTCATAGATGGTGTTGTTATAACCTTCGCCAGCATCGATTCACAGAAGAGAACTCAAGAACGACTTGAGGATGTATCAGACAAAATGGTAACTGCAAGAGAATTTGCGAACAGCATTATCAATACCATAAAGGAACCGCTCCTAGTGCTGGACCAAGAACTCATTGCCCAGTTCGCCAATGTTCCTTTCTACCAGATATTTGAGGTTGCTGAAGGTGAAGTGAAAGGCAGGGCTTTGGACGTGATCTCAAATGGCGCGCTGAACACTACAAAGATCATTAACCGACTCAAGAAACTAAGGACGAAGGATGTCGAGTTGGAGAATCTTGAAACCGAAATCGTCCTTCCAAAGTCAGGAAGGAGGGTTGTTAGCATCACAGCCAGGAAACTGATATTGCCGGAAAGGAAGTCAAAACTGATACTAATTAAGATCGAGGATGCTCAATCGGCTGAAGCGAGGGAATTGCCTCGAACGGTCTGATCGATAATTGGTCATAT
>PMBU01000059.1 GCA_003153895.1 Methanomassiliicoccaceae archaeon
TGTGCGACCACGATCACGCCGCTCTCGTCGCCGATTATCCAGTCACCGCTTCGGACCAATTGGCTGCAGCAAATGATCTCATGCCCGATGCCTCCATATCCCTTCGGCTCGCCTGCGTCCGGGACCACCAGTTTGGCGAAGGCTGGGAACTCAATGTCCAGTATGCCGTCGATGTCGCGGATCGCGCCATCTATCACCACGCCCTGGACGCCTTTCATTTTGGCGCTCCAGGAGGCGAGCTCCCCCCAGACCGCGATGTCGCTGCCGCCAGCATCGATNNACGTGCGAACGCCTCCCTGAGGTCCGACTGCGAGTACTTCTTGATGACCCCTTTCTGAACAAGGCTCGGGTCGAGAAGGGCTTTCTTGATCGCCCGGGTCGCCTCCTCGACGTTCTCGTTCTTGATGATGGAGCCGCCGACGATGAGCACGGATGCTCCCGCCCTGACCAATTCCCCGATCCTGGCTGGAGTGATCCCTCCGGCTACGGCCAGAGGCACCTCGGTCTGAGCGGAGATCGTTCGTACCAATTCCGTTGGCGATATTGCACCCCTCATCTGCTCGTCGATTCCGACATGTAGGCAGATCAGTCCAGCACCTAGCTTCTCAACTTCTTTGGCCCGAGCGAGCTTGTCAGCGACGTTAATCAGGTCGACCATGACCTTTGCACCATACTTCCTGGCCGTGAGCACCGACTCGCTGATGGTGGCATCATCCGCCAAGCCCAGAACTGTCACAACGTCCGCTCCAGCCTTGACAGCGATCTCCACCTCGAAGGAGCCGACGTCCATGGTCTTCATGTCCGCCACGATGATGTGGCCTGGAAAGGTACGCTTTAGCTCTCGAAGGATCTCCACGCCCTCGCTCTTGATGAGCGGCGTGCCCGCCTCTATCCAGTCCGCTCCCCCAGCAACGGCTTCCTTGGCAATCTCCATCGCCCGCTTGCGGTGCATTAGGTCCAAGGCGACCTGCAGGACAGGTTTCATCGAAATCGAGGTACGTCCCTTCGAATAATAACACTTGCTACCCACCCAGAAAGTAATATTACGCCGCGATGGAATAGTCCCGCTATGGCCAAGGCGAGCGAGAGGGAGAGATGCATTACCGGGATCGAAGGTTTGGACAACATCCTGGGTGGGGGCATCCCGACGCACAATATCGTCCTGGTCGCTGGTGCCGCCGGCACTGGCAAGACCTCGTTGGCGTTCGAGTTCGTGGTCCGTGGCGCAGTCAGCGGAGAAAACGGCGTGCTGATCACCACGGTGGAATCGAAGAGCAAGCTCCTTGCCAATATCCCTTCCCTGGTCTTCTATGATGAGAAGACCGTTGGCAAACGGATCACTATCATGACGTTGAAGGACCTATTGGAGGAAGCGGGCATCTCGGATGGTGTGGCAGGCGAGTCGGTCATGGACATGCTCATCAGCATGGTTGAAAAAATGGTGGTCACCGCAAAGGCCAAGCGCCTGGTGATCGATTCGATCGATACCATCCTTCCTGATCAGAAGGAAGAACGGCTCGATACTTATTTCTTGACGAAATTGAGCCAGATGCTCCACGAGAAGGGCTCCACGGCCATCTTGGTCTGCAAGGCCGAGACCGCGGAAGGCGGGATCGGGTCCGTGGTTGATGGCATCATCCAGATGGGCAACCTCGAAAGGAAGGGCGACCTGTTGCGAACGATGCAGGTGCCAAAGATGAAGGGAGCCACCCACTCTCGCGCCAAATACGTCATCGACCTCACCAGCGCTGGAGTTCTCGTCACCACTCTCCTCAAGGGAGGGATCTAGATGTCGGAGGACCTGCATTCAAGGGTCGCATTGAAGCTTGAGGCAGTCGGTCCTTCCGTTTCGATAGGGCTGGAGATCAAGATAGAATCCTATTTCGATATTGTGCGAGGGCTCATCGAGGACTTCGCATCGAAGAATGGGATGAATTGCATCTACGTCACGTCGTCCGTTCCTTCGGCGACCTTGAACTCAGCATTGCAGGCGTTGGAAGTGGACACCGAGGGGCTGAGGTTCATCGACTGCGTATCGCACACAATGATGGGGGCGATACATCGCGTCGACAATACTGTGTACGTCGAAAACCCGTCCATGCTGGAGAACATCATGCTAAAGGTGGAGTACTTCCTACGCTTGGCTGGTGACAAGAAGACGATCGTCGTATTCGACTCTGCGAATTCCTTCGCAATCCACAATGACCCGAAGATATTGTCAGAGTTCTTCACGATAATACTCAATTCACTGAAAGCTAGAGAGGCGTATCCAGTCGTTTTAATGATCCCCGATCAATTGAAGGTCGAGGTCAAAGAGATGCTGGGTATGGTCTGTGACGTGATAATGCCGATCGAGCAAGACCATCAACCTTAGACCACTAGCCAGGTTGTTTCATATTTGATTCCAGAACGCAAATATTTATATTAGGACACAGGGGAATATCTCGCCACGGTAGGGTTTCCCCTACTAGGAGGACTTGACAAATGAAAAAAATTTGGAAGAAGCGTAAGAACTCCGAGGCAGTGTCCCCGGTCATCGCAACCAT
>PMBU01000038.1 GCA_003153895.1 Methanomassiliicoccaceae archaeon
TCCAGTACCAGTCCCTCTTCGCGGTGGGATTATTCCTTTTCATTCTAACTTTCGGCATTAACCTCATTGCAGATTATCTCATGGTCCGATTCAAGGAGGCCTATAGGTGAACCGCAGGAATCGGGAGGCAATGTTCTTCAACCTTTTCCGAGTATGTGCCTTGATCGTGGTTCTGGCATTGGTCGTGATACTGGGATATGTCCTGATCAACGGCATCGGAAAATGGAGCATCGACTTCTTCACGCAGGACCCACGGCCCAATGTTCATGGGGCACTTGTGGAAGGTGGGATCCTCGGACCTTTAGTCGGCACGATTTATCTGATGCTGCTGGTGATGGTGATCGCCATACCAGTGGGCGTCTTAGGCTCCGTCTTTTTACAGGAGTATTTCGGGGGCACTCGCATCGGGCGCATTTGGTGGATGGTTGTGAACAATCTAGCCGGAGTTCCTTCAATAGTTTGGGGTTTATTGGGCGTTGCTCTCCTGGTATACTACCTTAACTTCGGATTGAGCCTGATAGCTGCAGCCGTGACTCTAAGTCTGCTGGTTTTGCCCTTGATAATGGTGGCGACAAAGGAGGCGGTCGAGGCCGTTCCCTCAAGTCTAAGGGAGGCCTCAATCGCCTTAGGGGCGACCAAATGGCAAACCGTTCGGCATCACATTCTGCCATATTCGACATCTGGAATACTTACTGGCATAATCCTGTCCATTTCGAGGGCAGGAGGAGAGACCGCCCCGATCCTGCTGACCGGGGTCGCGGTCAATGCTTCCATTCCGGGGGCGCTCGGTGACCAATTCCAGGCCTTGCCCTACTACATTTACCTGATGACACAGACGACTGACCGAACCCAGGCTTATGCCATGGCCTATGGAGCATCATTGGTGCTCATTGCACTAATCGTTGGATTGAATTTGGTAGCAATCATAATGCGCAATCGCTACAGAGAGAAATACAGGTGGTAATGCAAATGCCAATAATCGAAATCAAGGATTTAAATGTCCATTTCGGGGAGAACCACGCACTCAAGAACGTAACGATGAGCCTGGACAAGAATCAGATTACTGCCATTATTGGTCCCTCTGGTTGTGGCAAATCCACATACATCCGATGTATCAATAGAATGAATGACTTGATTCCCGGTTGCAAGGTAGAGGGGGAGATAGTCGTCGATGGAAGCAACATATACGCAAAAGACGTCGATCCGGTTGATATTCGGAAGAAGATAGGAATGGTATTCCAGAAGCCCAACCCCTTCCCAAAATCGATTTTCGAGAACGTTGCATATGCCCCAAAGATTCATGGGTTGGTGCAGAAGGATGGCAAGTCCAAGAAGGCGACAAAGAATGAGTTGGAAGAGACAGTTGAATGGTCTTTGCGCCGGGCTGCACTCTGGGAAGAGGTCAAGGATCGACTGGGTAAATCTGCCTATACACTCTCTGGCGGGCAGCAACAAAGGCTCTGCATCGCACGCGCTTTAGCTATAAAACCTGAGATAATATTGTTTGATGAGCCATGCTCTGCACTCGATCCCATCGCCACTGCGAAGATCGAGGATCTCTTAATCGACTTGAAGAAAGACTATACAGTCGTGATTGTGACGCACAACATGCAGCAGGCGGCTCGCGTCTCTGACAAGACTGCCTACTTCTATATTGGCGAGCTTATTGAGTATGGAATAACTGAGCAGATATTCGAAAAGCCCACCAAAGAGCTGACTGAGAAATATATCACCGGAAGGATGGGTTGAAATGACATCAAGGATTATTTTCCAGAACGAACTAGAGACGTTGAACCAGGACGTATCAACAATGGCCACACTGGCGCGCGAGTCAGTGGGGAAGGCGGTCCAATGCATCGTTAATCATGAACCGGAATTGCGTGAGGAAGTTGAGCGGCTGGATAAAGAAATATATCGTCTTGAGCAATTGATCGAAAAGCGTTGCCTTGATATTATCGGATTGCAAACTCCGGTCGCAGGCGACCTGCGAACCATATCGACTTGCCTGAAGATCATCACAGATTTAGACCGGATCGGGAGATATGCCAGTGACATTGTGGAAGTGTATGATTGCTTGGCCTCTTCCAACGGGCTTGTTAGGCAGGTCAATATACCAAATATGGCTGAACTCGTGACGAGTATGGTGGAGGACGCAGTGAAGGCGTTTATCGAGCGAGATCCCGAAGCGGCGAGAGAGTTATTCGAACGCGATGATGAGATTGACCGCCTCTACGATACGAACTTCCGTGCCGTTCTCACATATATGATGGAAAATCCGCATTTGATATCGAGCGGGATTCACCTCATTCTCATTGCCCGATACTTGGAACGCATCGCTGACCATTCGTGCAATATCGGGGAGCGGGTTGTATACATGGTCACTGCCGAGCGCATGAACCCCAAAGAACGGAAGAAGGACCATAAGCTGAATACCATGTGCGAAGTTCCAAAAGAACCGGATGGTGATAGCTATTCCGCCCACGAATTGGAAGAGAAGTGAGAGTCCAAGTAATCGAAGATAGATTCTAAGTTACTTCCGTGGGTGCCTCGTCGAATCCTGGTAAGAAAACCACCACCAACTGAAATGACTCGTAAAGCCTATCGTCGACGTTGATAGGGAGTTCGAAAGAAGTATAAGGCGGGGATGCGGTTTTGCGGATATGGCTAGAGCAGCTGTTCTGGATAGGAGAACCTAAAGCATGAGGAGGCTCCTCGCCACTTTAGTTCTCGCATTTATGGTATTGCCAGCTCTTGCCATGCTCATTCCTTCCAATGAGGCGCAGATTGCCGAGCCGTCAGGCTCCGCCGATCTTTCGTTCACCAATTCCAATGGGATCGTCTTGCGATCTATGACCGATACTGACATCTCAGAAATGATGCAGAATGTTGGTACTCGGGTCGAAGGGGTCAATTACGACGTCATCGTCGATGGATACCATACTGGTCTCGCACCTCCCTCGTCCGATAGCTGGAAAAGCTTGGAAGGGAGCGCAATGCTAGCCCAAGTCCCGTTCGCATCTGAATTGTCTTCCCCCTCTTCCTACGACATGTCCACGAATCCATGGTTCCCGACGGTCGGTAATCAAGGGGGACAGGGTTCCTGCGCCGCCTGGGCTGCGACTTATTATTGCTATGGCGCGGTCGAGGCGAAGGATAACGGTTGGACTGGATCGAAGACCGGTAATAGCGCTCAGCTTCTCAGCCCAGCTTGGACCTACAATCGGGTCGTGTCCCGTCCGGCGGGCGGGTCCTGGATGGGCGAGAACTTCAATGTCATTAAGGACTGGGGCGTTTCGACCCTTGCTACTTTTCCGTATACAGACACAAATGATTTCAACTGGGGCAGTGAGGCTGCCTGGCGGAGCGCACCACTGCACCGCGGCTCATCGATCGTCTTTCTGGAGATCAATGGCGATGCGACGATAAATGCCCTAAAGGCCCTGGTGTCAGCGGACCAGCCCGTCACTTTCGCGTTAGATGCATATGAGTTCGACGGCAATCTGGCCGACAACATCATCACAGCCGCTGAATACGATTCTGTCAGCACTTTGAACCATGCCCAAACGATCGTCGGATACGACGATTCCAAGGTCGCTCCAGGTATCGGGGCCTTCAAGATAGTCAATTCCTGGGGCGCTGGTTGGGGGAATGCAGGCTATTATTGGATCACATACGACGCTTTCAAGGAGATCATGAACGTCAATGGCAACGAATTGTGCTATATCAACGATATCTCAGATTACGTGCCATCGTTACTGGCCATCTGGCATTACAACAGCCCACCAAAGAGGAACGTACAGCACAATCTCATGATCGGGAATCCCTCTTCGTACTTAGCCACCAAGAANNCCCTCTTCGTACTTAGCCATCAAGATACCCTATTGGAATAGTGATAATTCGAACGCGCTCCCCACTTTCATGATATGTGACATCAGCGAGTTCCGTTCCTTCTATGACTCGGGGACGATCAAGTTCAGTCTGGAGGTTGTTGGCGGGACTGCCTCCACCATTTCTTCGTTCAGGATAGAGAGCTATGATGACGGCTATACGGCCGGATCCCCGACTCAAGTTTCGGCGCAAAGCTCGCAAGCGCCAAAAGCAACGCCAGGAAGGATCGAGAACAATTTTCCAAGGTACGAGCTGATCACACCAGGTGAGGCGTTGGACTGCGCAAGCATCATCACCTATAACCCTGCTCTAACGGATTGGGTTGGCGTAGATCATACGTTCATCTATGGCGATAGCGCCATGCAAGCCGGCGACGTGGGCGATTCAGGGTCGTCTGTGTTCCAAGTCAACATCACCGGGTATTCCGGGGTTTCGTTCTTCTGGAAGGTCTCGTCGGAGCAATCTGCCGATTACCTCAGATTGTATGAATCGGCGACGAAGAAAATGGAGATTTCCGGTAACATTGATTGGACGCATGTCTGGTATAATTTCACAGGCCCTGGGACCCACGTTCTCAAATGGGCTTATGAGAAGAGCAGCGCCACCTCATCCCTTCTGGATGGGGCTTGGCTAGATCGCATAAAACTACTACCGCAGGATGACTCGTTCGAGCAGAACGACCTCTCATCACAAGCATCAGTCCTCACCGCGCCGGGCAACGTCAGCGGTCTGGTGCTGCTCGACGATGATTGGTACAAGGTCGGTCTGAGCGAGGGAGACAATTTGGGCGTCACTGCAACGTTCAGCGGTTCAGAGGGCAATCTCGACCTTTACCTTTACTCGATGGATGCCTCGACCCTACTGAGTTCGTCTGAGCATCCCAGTGGAGATTCGGAAAGCGTCTCGTTCATAGGCGCGCTCGATGATGGCTATTACTACATCAAGGTCGTACCGGTCAACTCTGACGCCATCAATTACACCCTACAGCTGGAACGAACCAGTGGCAGACCGGATTATGGCATGACTAGCAGCATTTCTCTCACATCCGGGACTGGCTCGTTCTCGGCAATATCCAGCTCGAACAAACGCATCGTCGCATTCGTGGGTCAGTCCTTGAATGGCGATCTATCATTCGATTTCAACAATTCCTGGCCATCCGATGAAGCGCCGATGATCTTGGCATATAGCTGGGGATCGCACAGTTCGGCATATCAGCAAATATCGGCTAAAATGAGCATCGGGGCTGGTAGTCAGATAGCGATGATAAGCGGTCTCGTAATGCCAACAGAGCCTGGCACCTATTATCTAATAATGACGTTCAGGAACGAGAGCAGTTCAGCATTCGTCGCCTCAGCAACCAGCACGTTGCTTGGAACACCTTCATGGAATGATGGGAATGATATCGCGAGCTTCAATTCCGAGCAGATCGTCGATGCCCAAACATCTGGGCGCAGCACGGTCTCATGGTTAATGGCGAGTGGCTGGCAGAGCGTCAAGGCCCCGGCGGATGCCATCAAGGTACTTGTCATCCCGGAGGACAGCACGCCGCCAATAACCCAGGCGAATTGCAATGGTGACGTTGGGAGCAATGGATGGTACAATTCACCGGTCCGCATCGTGCTGACGATGAGCGATCCCAGCAGTGGGGTCAATGAGACAAGATACAGAGTGGACTCGTCATCGTGGTCGGACTATTCCTCCCCCTTCCAGGTCAGCGCTAATGGGCAGCATCTTCTGGAATACTATTCGACGGACTATGCAGGCAACGTCGAATCGGTAAAGAGCACTCCGCTGAAGATCGATAGTGGTGACCCGGTCTCCTCTGCCAACCTNNGGCGAGCAGACCTATACGGAAGAGTTCACCGTGTCCGCCGAAGGCATCCATGATCTCTATTATTACGCAGTGGACGTTGCCGGCAATATTGAAAGCGAGCATATTATTCATTTCAAGATCGATGCTGTTAGACCGACGATCTCCGGAGAGCTCAATGGCATTGAAGGAGAGAATGGTTGGTTCATATCATCGGTCATGGTGGACCTCAGGGGGAGCGACGTTGAAAGTGGCATTAGCTCCATCATGTACCAATTGGACGGGGCCGGATGGCAGACCTACCGTTCCAGCTTCGAAGTAAGTGCAGAGGGCGAGCACCAAATCGCATTCTATGCCTCGGACCAAGCGGGCAACCAGGCGGAGGCAAGCGATCTCGCATTCCGTATCGATACCACCCTCCCAACAATTCAATGCTATGCGACAGGAGAGCAAAGCCAGAATGTGTGGTTCGTCGGTGAGATCGCCATCAATCTGACCGGTCAGGACGAACTGAGCGGCATTGCGCATCTCATGTATCGCCTGGATGGTTCGGATTGGATCGAGTATTCCGGTAATTTCTCATTCAACGCCGAGGGTCAGCATACGTTGGATTACTTCGCAATCGATCACGCTGGTAATAATGGGAGCATCGGGACGACGATATTGAAACTCGATAGCATCGGTCCAGAAAGCTCATGCGAATTCGATGGAACATTAGGTCTCTCAGGCTGGTATATTTCCATCGTATCGATTAATGCCACCGGTCAGGATGGCAACGGCAGCGGCATATCGTTCATCGAGTATCGCTTGGATGGGGGATCTTGGGAGAACTATTCTGGGACCATCCTTTTGCAGAGTGAAGGCGAGCACAGCTTGCAATGCCGTGCCACAGACATTGCTGGCAATGTTGGGGTTGTGCAAACATTTGAATTCATGATCGATACCACCTTTCCCGAAAGCTCAGCATCGATTGAAGGTAGTCTTGGCGAACAAGGCTGGTATACCAGTTCCGTCGAACTGACAATATCTGCGAACGATAGTACTTCCGGAGTATCGCAGACGTACATTAGGGTCAACGACGGCGATTGGGTCCTAGGTCATACGGACCTTTTCAGCAATGGCGTTTACCACGTCGAATTCTACACGATGGACGTGGCAGGCAACTCTGGTCCGATCGGGACAGTCACAATCATGAGCGACTTGGGAATGCCGTCGACCGTTCCCATCGCGTCTGGAACGTTGTCTGAGAGTGGCTGGTTCACATCAAATGCCAGTCTGAACCTCTCTGCCGAGGACGGCATCTCAGGGATCAATTCCACCGTATATCGGATCGATGGCGGGAGTTGGATCGATTATGTTGGCAGCATTCTTTTCCACAGCGAGGGCACTAGTCTGGTGGAGTATCGATCAATCGATATGGCTGGCAACGAGGAACCGTTGCGGTCCTTTGAGGTTAAGGTCGACAAGGCCGCCCCTACATCATCGGCCGTGATCCAAGGCACAAGCGGGGTGGGAGGCTGGTATGTGTCGGCGCTGCTGATCAACATAAGTGCTGTCGATGACTCCAGTGAGGTCGCTTCCATCGACTACCGCCTTGATTCCGGCGATTGGCATATCTATTATGGCCAATTCGCAGTGGAGAGCTGCGGTCCCCATCTTGTTCAGTTCTATTCCAAGGACATTGCGGGGAACTTGGAGCAGACCAGGCAGGTAACATTCAGCATCGATAGCGATGTGCCAACCGTGGCGATCCAACTAAATGGTCATGTCTTCACTGTTAGTCAGATATCATTCAACTGGACATCCGATGATAACACTAGTGGCATCGGCGAGATCGAGCTTAGCATTGATGGCGCACCATACCAAATGTATGGAGGGACGCAGAGCAACATCACCTTCCAAGGATTAAGTGATGGCCAACATTCGTTGTCAATCCGCGTCACAGATATCGCAGGCAACAAGGCAGTCAGTGAATTGGGCTTCACGGTAGATACCAACCCAATCAGTCCCCAAGGACCATATGGTCCCATGCCACTGATCGTTCTGATAGTCGCCGCCGCCCTGCTGATAGGTCTATGGGTCCGCCGCGTCAAGCGACGTTGAAGAAGTGGACCATAGCAAGATTCTTAATGCCTGCAGACTTGGAGGAATAGATCGATCGGCCGATCATATGATGGTCGGCGGATCCTCTTCTCTAGACCACAGCGTATTGTAGGTTCAGATTGATCGAGCCTGTATTCACGCTAAGGACTATATCGAATCTGTGCGCCTGCGCATCCAAATAATTCGACGAACTGAGCTCGTTGCTGGAGCCGGTGAAGCCCACATTCTTCTGGACATTAACGTTGTCGAAGCCGCTTGCCGAATCCACCCTTGCGGCATTGCCATTGCTGATGTCCATGGCCAGGCTGATTGACCCTGTCGTAGAAACGGTACTGTAAGTTACGTTACCTTTCATATCGTTCTGCTGGAAGATGTTCGCTTCCACCGCACCAGTGGCTGCGCCTAAGGTCACATGAGTCATTTCTTTCACTTGGACATTGTGCCAGTTCAGTGTCACCGCTCCAACGGTCGTGATCGCGCTGACGTTCCCGGTGAGATTGGCGCCTTCTCCCAGCATTATGGTTATCGCACCGGCAGTCGTTTGCAGGTTCGCTCCGTTCAGGACTGTTCCAGATCCGGCGGTAAGCGAGACCCTTCCCGTATCCGTTAGCACATTTACCTGGCTAGGAATTGATCGGTCCAGCACCATCTTAATAGTCAGGTCGGAGAACGAGAACCCGCTTCCCTGTGTCTCTACCTTCACATCGCCTTGTATGTTCAGCGTCTTTCCATCGACCGACTGGCTGGATGTAAGGTTGATGAGGACGGGGACTTTGCTGGTTAGAAGATTCAGATGCCCTAACCCTTTGACGCTGAGCTGCACCAGGTTATCAGGCAGGTCTCCGAAGCTCACTTCGACATCGCCAGTGACGGAAGTTATCCCCACAATCATCTTCTCGACCCCAGCGATCCTTGCGACGTTCTTATTCTTGTCCAATGTCACCGTCTGCCAGGGAACGAACACCACCGCAGCTACGATCGCGATGATAATCAATGCCACGACCATGGCCGCGAGCAATCCTATGGCTGCGTCGTCATTCCCCTTCATCCGCCTCATGATTCGGCTAACATAGCTTCTCATGAAAAACCCTTCGACTGAGGCTTGCCAACGACATTTGGAATAATGGATGATTTATTGGAAAAGGAAGAACGGTCCAAGGGACCGTAAATTAAGGTTGGTCTAAGGCAGTCGCTTCTCCACCTCGTCCCAGTTGACCAGGTTCCACCAGCTCTCTACGAACTTCCCCCGGTCATTCTTGTAATCGAGGTAATAGGCGTGCTCCCACACGTCGATGGTGAG